>CALGGN010000090.1 GCA_937915915.1 uncultured Selenomonas sp.
TGAAGTCTCATGCACTCTCAGTAAGAAATAAAATTTCTAACTGAGAGTAGTATGACAAAACGTGAAAGAGCAAGCCCGTCCGGGTCTTCCGACCTTGGGCGGGCTTGCTCTTGCCAAAAACGGTTCATGGGCTCCTTAATTTATCAGGGGAGTTCCCTGCCGTCTGTTTTCCGGGCAAAGTATTCGCGGTCCAGGATGCCGAGGATCACGAGGTTCTCATAGACACCGTTTGTGAGGATGGTCTCGCGGATCAGTCCCTCGCGCAGCATGCCCTCGGATTCGTAGAGGTGCAGGGCGCGTTCATTGTAGTCCTTGCAGTCCATCCAGGCACGATGGAATTTCAGCGTCTCGAACGTCCAGCGCTTGATGAGCTTCATGGCCTCATGGCCGTAGCCCATGCCTTTTTTCGCGATGATGACATGGGTCCACTCGGCTTCCTTGGCATCGGTCATCAGGCCGTTGACCATGAAGTAGCCGACAGCCTCGCCGGTTTCCCGCTCTTCCACGATGATATCCATGGAGGCCTGCGCGTTTTCCATGATCTGTGTGTGGTATGCGCGGTCAAAGGGGACGATGTAGGGGAGATTGGCGGGATCGTATTCCAGCGCGATGATGTAGTCGAGATCCTTCGGTACAGCCCTGCGCAGCTGCAGCCGCGGCCCCTTGGCAAGAATTTCAGCCATAGTCCAAGTTCCTCCCGTAAAATGAGACTTACTCAGCCTATCATATCCCATTTACCCCAGAATCACAAGAAATTATTTTTTTCATGAAAATATCATGCCTTTCTAAAGGTTTTTTAATGAAAAAAACGAATAAAGAAGTAGAAAGGGGAAGATATTATGCGTGGCATGGGAAGGATTTGGAAAGTATCAGGCATTGTGTGCCTGTTGCTGTGGCTGATGGCGGTCTTGGTATGCGCTTCGCCCGTGACTGTGACGGGGCAGGGCTCCACGGAGCGGAATGCGCTGCACGACGCCATGCGGCAGGCCATCGAGCAGCAGATCGGCGTGCTCATTGACAGCCGCACCTACGTGGAGAATTATCAGGTCATCAATGACAGGATCTATACGCAGTCCGCAGGCTATATCGAGAGCTATGAAGTGTTGCAGAGCGGCAGCGCCAATGGGCTGTGGCAGGTGACGATCACGGCGCAGGTGCGCAGCGAAGCTCTTCGCACGGATTTGATGTCGAAGCTGCAGAAGAAGGCGCTGATCGGCGCGAATATGCAGGACCCGCGTATCGGTGTGCTGGCTGTGGACACCGAGGGCATGGAATATGACGGGCTGGAAAATGAAATCATTTCGGGGCTGCAGAATCAGGGCTTTTCCCGTCTGGTGGATCTGAACCAGATCGAGGCATCCGTGCGCAAGCGGCTGGCCAGCGCGGATGCGACAGGGGACGCATCGCTCCGGAATCTTCTGGTCAATCAGTTCCATGTAGACTATATGGTGACGGCGAAGGTCTCCATGGCGGAGGAAAACGGGCTGGGAAAAATCATCCGGCAGGTGCCGCTGCCCGATGACAATCCATTTCTTCCCGCGGTCTTGGCGAATCTGCAGCTTGGATCTGTCCAGGCGAATGTGGCAGTGCGCATGCTGAACATGAATACGGGCGAGATCATCTATGCGGGTTCCTTTTCCGAGAAGTCCGGCTCGGGCTCCAATGCGGCAGGAAAAGCACTGGCGAAGATTTCCCCGCAGGTCGTGAACGCGATTTCCAAGGCTGCCTTGGAAAAGGCGGCGAATCCCGAGCAGCATGTGACGGTGCTCATCACGAATGGGCGTCTTGGAACGATGAGCCAGGCGTACCAGTGGCTGTCCAACCTGCCGGGCGTGCATCGCGTTTTCACCCGCAGCACCAGCCAGGGGACGATACAGGTGGATGTGGACTATGACGGGACGGCCTACGATCTGGCCTCCGAAATCGAAAGGAACGGCATCTCGATTCTGGAAATGAATTCAGAGTATGTGAAAATCTGACGAACTTCGTGCGAGACATTGTTTCGCACGAAGTTTTTCTGTTTGATGGAAAAAAGATGGATTTTCTTCCGGAAGGGCAGGAGATTTTGATGATATGGCGAAATAAATGAATTTAGGATACCCTGTTGCTATGATGGTCATTGCTGCCGGTGATTGGAAAATATTCTGCGGCTGTGACCGCTGCAACGTCAATGTGGATTATGGTTTGCTATCATGATATCGGGCGATATTTTTCATAGGATTATCATTTGCATAGGAACCATAACGAACCGTCTGTTGCCCGGGCGAGCGCGAGGCAGCAGGGAAAATGAGGAGGTAGGATCGTGGAGAAACGGGAGAGTATGTGGGACGCGTATCTCAGGAAGGGCATGAGCCGCCGCAGCTTCATCAAGGGCTGTGTCGCGTTGACTTCGCTCATGGGACTCAGTACGGATATGGTGTCCAAGGTCGTTGAGGCGGCCGAGACGAAGCCGCTGCCGGTAGTGGTCTGGATCCATGGGCATGAATGCACAGGATGCGATGAATCGTTCATCCGTTCCGCTGCGCCGTTGGCATCCGATGTGGTGCTCAATTCGATTGCGCTGGAGTACGACCATCTGCTGAGCGCCGCGTGCGGCGAGCCATTCGAGGCGCATCTGGATCAGACCATCGAGAAGTACAAGGGACAGTACATCCTTGCGGTAGAGGGAGCTGTTTCGACGAAAGACAATGGCATTTACTGCATGTCGGGAGGCCACACCTTTACGCACCTGCTGCAGAAAGCGGCGGCGAATTCCATGGCGATCATCGCCTATGGCACCTGTGCGGCAAGCGGAGGCATCCAGGCGGCTGCGCCGAATCCGACGGGTTCCGCCGGCATCAGCCATTTCGTCGGGGGAAAGCCGGTCGTGAATGTGCCGGGCTGTCCGCCGATTCCCGAGGTCATGACGGGCGTGGTCATGCATCTGGCGCTCTTTGGGACATTGCCGCCCCTTGACAGCCAGGGCCGTCCGAAGCAGTTCTTTGGCAATCGCCTGCATGATACCTGCTATCGCCGTCCCTTCTTCGATGCGGGCATGTTCGCGGAGAATTATGACGATGCGGGCGCAAAGGCAGGCTGGTGCCTTTACAAGCTGGGCTGCAGAGGCCCCGAGACCTATTGCTCCTGCGGGAATCTGCGCTGGTTCCAGGGCATGAGCTATCCGGTGCAGTCCGGCGCTGCGTGCATCGGCTGCACGAATGCGGATTTCTGGGATTCGGGCGCGAATCTTTCGGAGCGCCTGACCAAGTACGGGCCGCTGGGTGACGTGGACAAGATCGGCGTTGCACTGACAGCCGCGACGGCTGCCGGCGTGGCGGCGCACGCCGCTGCGAGCGTTGTCCAGAAGAAGACCAGTGCGAAGCATGAAGGAGAGCAGGTGACGAAAGAATGAAACATGTAGTAGTAGATCCGGTGACAAGAATTGAGGGCCATCTGCGCGCTGAGATCACGGTGGACGAAGCAAGCGGGCAGGTGACGGATGCCATTTCCAGCGGCACCGCGTGGCGCGGACTGGAAATCATCATGAAGGATCGCGACCCGCGCGATGCATGGGCCTATATCCAGCGTATCTGCGGCGTCTGCACGACAGCCCATGCGCTTGCGTCCGTGCGGGCGGTGGAGGATGCTCTGGGCATCACGGTCCCGAAGAACGCGAATTATATCCGCAATATCATGGCTGCGACGCTGACGGTGCAGGATCATATCGTGCATTTCTATCATCTGCACGCGCTGGACTGGGTAAGCCCCGTGGATGCGCTGGCCGCCGATCCGACGGCAACGGCGAACTTGCAGAACACGGTGCTGGGCGCATATCAGCTTCCGATGCGCGGGCCGGTGAGCGTCACCGAAGCCTATCCGAAGGCATTCCCGGAGGCGACGCCTGCCTACTTCGCTGCCATTCAGGCCAAGGTCAAAGCCATCGTGGACAGCGGGCAGCTGGGCATTTTCTCCGCCCAGTGGTGGGATCATCCGGATTACAAGCTGCTGCCGCCTGAGGTGCATCTCATGGCTGTGGCGCACTATCTGGAGATGCTCGACAAGCATCGCGAGCTTGTGACGCCGCATGTCATCTTCGGCGGCAAGAACCCGCATCCCCATTATGTCGTGGGCGGCATGCCATGCTCCATCTCGATGGACGACGGCAATGCGCCGATCAACACGGCGCGTCTTGCCATCGTGGACCGTGCGATCAATCTGGGCCGTGCTTTGGTCAATGAATACTATCTGCCGGATCTCCTGGCAATCGGCAATATCTATGTGAAGGCAGGCCGCGTCGATGGCGGCGGCATGGCGAAGGAGCGTGTGCTGAGCTTCGGCATGTATCCGATGGAGACGTTCTCCGGCGCGTCGAACGGCGACTTCTTCAAGAACCTTTTAATCCGCTGCAACGGTGTGGTGGAAGATTTCGGCAAGGGAATGGCCGCGGCGAAATTCCATGAGTTCCAGGCAGAGGATATCCAGGCTCCCGATACGATCACCGAGGGCGTCGAGCATGCGTGGTATGAGTATCCGGGCATGGAAGGCAAGGATCTGCATCCATGGGAAGGCGTCACGAAGGACAAGTTCACGGGGCCGAAGGAGGGCACCGGTACCGAGTGGAAGACGTTGAATGAGAGCGGCAAGTACTCTTGGCTCAAGACGCCGAAATGGAAGGGCAAGCTTTGTGAGGTCGGTCCGCTGGCACACTACATCATCATTTACACGAAGGCGCAGAAGGGTCTTTTGGGGGATCCGACCTGGGCGGAAAAGATGATGCTCGACCAGATCCAGGCGGTTTCGGGCGTACTCGGGCTTGCGCCTGAGGTCTGGATGCCGACGATGGTAGGTCGTACCGCCTGCCGTGGGCTCGATTGCCAGCTGCATGCGGAGATCAACAAGTTCTTCTTTGACAAGCTCGTCGCAAACATCAAGACCGGCGACACGAAGGTGGCGAATACGGAGAAATGGGATCCGTCCAGTTGGCCGAAGGAAGCGAAGGGCGTAGGCTTCTACGAGGCTCCCCGCGGCGCTCTCAGCCATTGGATCCAGATCAAGGATACCAAGACCGCGAACTACCAGTGCATCGTGCCTACCACATGGAACGCCTGCCCGCGTGATGACAAGGCGGGGCATGGCGCCTATGAGATGGCGATGATGGATACGAAGGTGCAGGTTCCCGACAAGCCGCTGGAAATCGCGAAAGTCATCCGCTCCTTCGATCCGTGCATGGCCTGCGCGACGCACATGTACAACACGAAGGGCGAGCGCATCAAGACGGTGACGACGGATCCTTATGCGGCAACCCGTATGGAGGATTAATGGAAAGAACGGAGAAAGGAATAGAGGCATGAAAGAAGAAAAGCGCAAGATATATTACTTGTTCAGCCCATTTCTGCGGATTTTCCATTGGATCATGGTAGTGTGCATCATTACGCTGTTCGTGACGGGCATCCTGATCACGAAACCGCTTCAGGTCATGGTGGCAGAGCCGACCTATACGATGATGTCGATGGATTTGATCCGCAATATCCACTTCGTGGCGGCGTTCCTTTTCTGTGCAGCGTTCATCCTGCGCATCTACGGGTTCATCGTCAACAAGGGGGACCGCCTGTTCCCCAGGGTCTGGGAGGGGCATTTCTACTGGGAGACCATCGATGTGGCGATGCACTACATGCTGCTGAAGCCGCATCATGCGCCGTTCCTGCGGAATCCGCTGGCGCGCATGTCCTATGCGGGGCTCTATGTCATGGTGCTCATTGAGATCCTCACGGGATTCGCGATGTACTTCATGACAGAACCGTCCAATATCGGCGGCATGCTCTTCGGCTGGGTCAACGTGATCCTGGGCGGCGAGCTGATGACGCATCTGGTGCATCACTATGTGGCGTGGGCCATCATCCTTTTCGCGATCGGCCATGTGTACATGGTGCTGCGTGCGGATATCATGGAGGCAGAGGGCGAGGCGTCGAGCATGTTCTCGGGCGTGAAGTTCCTGGAGCATGTGCCGCGCGATGCCAATGAGGTAGAACCGCAAAAAAGGTAATGAGTTGAGGGGATCTGCTTATGTGCAAAGAGTGCGGCTGCGGCCAGACGAACGGAAATACCCGCCTGCAGTTTTTTGCGAAAGGGTATACGGAGGAAAACGCGAAGGACGTGGAAAAAGCGCTTCTGGGCTTGCCGGGCGTGATGTTCGTGCACATCCATGCTCATGACGGCGAGACAGTCATCGACTATGCGCCGGGGAAAACAAAGCTCACGGAAATACTGGGTGTTTTCCAATCGCGAGGCTTGGAAGCTGACTTGTAAGAACCTGTTTAGTATCTAAAATGCCGGGCTGCTGCATATGATTGCAGCAGCCTTTTGCATGGCCCATCTATCATGAAACCCATCCGTTCCGTCTAAATTCTCATCGAGTGAAAGAGGTGTTGCATTCCATGAAATTGACTGGCTTGACCGATGAACAAGTTCGCGTTTCGCGAGAGAAGTACGGCGCGAACGTCATTCCGGAGTCGGAGCCGATGACTTTTCGGGAAGCATTTATGGAGACCTTCGGGGATCCGATGATTCGCATTTTGCTTGCCATCGTCGGGATCATGCTTATCATGTATGCCATGGGATATGCGGAAATCTACGAGCCCGTAGGCACAGTGACGGCCGTGCTGATTGTGGCCTTTGTCACGGCAAAGACCAGTGTGGCAAGTGATACGAAATACCGTGAATTAAAGAAAAGCAGCAAGAAGGATACCGCCAAGATTTACCGCAACGGAAGCGTCGAGGTGCTGAGCGTGGAGGAAGCGGTGGCAGGAGACTGTATTCTGCTGCAGGCGGGGGATAAAATCCCTGCCGACGGCGTATTGATCCGTGGAAGTCTTCGCGTGAACAATGCCGCGTTGAACGGCGAGGCCGAAGAGTGCAAAAAACAGGCCGCGCCGGAGGGCACGCCTTTTCCCGAGAAGATCACCGGGGACGTGTTTGTAGATGAATCCTCCCTGTTTCGCGGCGCAGTGGTGTTCGAGGGTGAGGGCGTCATGGCGGTTCGCAAGGTCGGAGTCCAGACCATGATGGGCAAGATGGCGGAGGAGATGCAGGAGGACGAACCGGATTCTCCCTTGAAGGTGAAACTGGGCAAGCTGGCAAAGCAGATTTCAGTGTTTGGCTACGTTTCCGCAGTCATCATCGTCATTCTCTATATGGCCTATTTCGTCCTGCATGCAGGCGGCGTTACGCCCTATATGGCACAAGGCTGGGAACTGATCCTGATGGATGTGGTGGAGGCAGTGTCCCTTGCCGTTCTCATTGTGGTCTGTGCGGTGCCGGAGGGACTGCCGTTGATGATTTCCCTCGTGCTCATGCAAAATACCAGCCGTATGCTGGATCACAACGTTCTGGTGCGGAAAGCCATCGGCATCGAGACGGCAGGCTCCCTCAACATCTTGTTCAGTGACAAGACGGGCACGATTACCAAGGGCAGCTTGGAAGTCGTGGAATTTTTCACGGCAGATGGGCAGGTGATTCCGCTGGAGGAACTGCCCCGACACAAAAGCATCAAGAATCTCGTGGATATTGCCATCGGCAAGAACACATCGTCCCTGTTTGACGGCGAGCATCGTGTCATTGGCGGAAACGCAACAGATCAGGCCGTGATGCGCTTTCTGGGGGAAGACACGTATCTTTCCCTTCAGCAGGATGCTGCGTATGAAACTGCCGAGGTGCAAAGCTTCAACTCTGCGAACAAATTCAGCCAGTCGTGCCTGCCAAAGCTGAAGAAAGTCTTTTACAAGGGCGCTCCGGAACGTTTTATCGCCAAGGCGAAACAATATGTCAGGGAAGACGGGGCTTTGGCGCCATTGGATGTGGATCGGCTCAATGCTGTCATCAACGGCTATGCCTCCCGCGCCATGCGGGTTTTGGCCTTCGGGTATTCCGAAAGCGCATTCACCCCGAACAGCATCAATGACGATGTTGTGCTCACCGGATTGATTGCCATCCGTGATGACGTACGCGCAGAGGCAAAGACGCCAATTCGCGAGGTGCAGGACGCCGGCATTCAGGTCATCATGATTACGGGAGATCGTCTGGAGACCGCCGTAGCAATCGCCAAGGATGCCGGCCTTGTCCAATCGGAGCAGGACATGGCCCTCACAAGCATGCAGCTTTCGGAGATGTCGGATGACGAAATCAAGCGAATCCTTCCAAGGATTCGAGTGATTGCCCGGGCGCTCCCGACGGACAAGAGCCGCATGGTGAAGATTTCCCAGGAATTGAATTTGGTGGTGGGCATGACGGGGGACGGTGTCAATGACTCGCCCGCCCTTTCCCGCGCAGACGTGGGCTTTGCCATGGGCAGCGGCACAGAAGCGGCAAAGGAAGCAGGAGAAATCGTCATTTTGGATGATGATTTCCGTTCCATCAAGGATGCCATCCACTATGGGCGCACGATTTATCACAACATCCTGAAATTTTGCCGTTTCCAGCTCATGATTAACGTAGCTGCAGTTGTGGTCAGCACCCTCAGCCCATTCTTTGGCGTTATGGAACCGCTGAAGGTCACACATCTCCTGTTTGTGAATCTGGTCATGGACAGCCTTGGGGCAATCATGCTGGGCAACGAGCCCGTACGGGAGGCGTATATGCACGAGAAACCTCGCCGCAGAGACGAGAGCATCATCTCTTCCTCTATGGCATCGCAGATTCTCGTTGTGGCAGGCTGGGTGACGATTGCCAGCTTCGTTTTTCTGAAACATCCCGTCTTCTTGGAATTTTTTGGAACCCCAGAGAAGCTCTATACAGCGTATTTCGTATTTTTTGTCGTTGCTGCCTTGATGAACGGGTTCAATGTAAGAGACACGCAGTTTGCGATTTTCAAAGGGCTGGATGAGAACAAGGGCTTCTTGCGAGTCTGGATTGCCATTGTACTGGTGCAGGCGCTGATCGTCAATGCGGCACTGATTCCGGCACCCCCCTTCGAATGGATCAGCAGCATGTTCAGCTGCACACCCTTTGCGCTTGCCGGTTGGGGGTTGGTATTCGTCATTGCCTTTACCGTGATACCGGTGGATCTTATTCGCAAGAGTCTGGAGTAAAATGGATACAAGTTATTTCGAGAGAATAAATCAGTGCTCCCTTAATATGTGAGAAGCAGAAAATCCTTGCAACAGAAGCGCGGATATGCTATAATATCACTGTTTTGGCGCGGAGAGGTGTCCGAGTGGTCGAAGGTGCCTGACTCGAAATCAGGTGTGGTTCATAGCCACCGTGGGTTCGAATCCCACCCTCTCTGCCAGTAAATACAAGGCTTCGCGGGGTTTCCTGCGGAGCCTTTTTTTGATTGTTTTTTGGCTTCTGCGGGTAACGTGCGGGTAACGGGTGGGGTTTGCTTTTTGGCCGAGGGACTGGAAAACGGTCTGCTGGGCTTCGAGGAAACGGTAGACCTGTCCTCAAAGGAGGCAGGCGCGGCATTTATGGAAAGGGTGAGGCGGTATGACCTTGTCCGAGAAGGCAAGGAGACTGTATGAAACGATTGCGAAAACGGGCGGCGGGCAAAAAACCGCCGGGGATGACGTGCGGAAAGCGGGCACCGAAGGAAATTCCCTGCCGCTCTGCCGTACCGGGAAGCTGGGTGCGGGTGGCGCGCTGGCGACCTTCCATGCAGGGATGCCCCGCGTGGTCGGACAGTTCGCGGATTTCGCGGATTGGGAGATAGCGCTTTCCGCGGAGCTTGGGGACTGCGTGGACATTGCGGAGGATGCCGCGGGGGAGACCTATACGGTATATTCCCACCGGTATGAAAAGGAAAGCGTTTACCATGTACGGGAGACCGAGGATGGGCTTATGGTTTCCTGAGTGCCTGTTATGCTATATCTTGTCAAAAATTCTTTTGTAAGGAAAGGAATGGTTTGACATGAAGGTATTCATCAATCCGGGGCATGCCTTGGGCGGGAGTCCCGATCCGGGCGCAGTGAATCCCGAGACGGGGCTGCGGGAGTGCGATGTGGCAATGACGGTCGGGAGTCTTGCGGGGAAGTATCTGGAGGCGGCGGGTGTGACCGTGCGGCTTCTCCAGAGCGAGAATCTTGCAGGGGAAAGTCCCGGCTATCCCTGCGTGACGCAGGAGGCCAATCTCTGGCTGGCAGACGTGTTCGTGAGCATCCACTGCAATGCGGCAAGGGATGCGGGAACGGCGCGGGGCGCGGAGACCTACTGCTACTGGGAGGCAAGCGAGGCGGGGCAGCTCGCCTCCTGCATCCAGCGGCAGGTGTACGACACGCAGCACGCTATCGACGCAGGCTTCCCCGACCGGGGCGTGAAGGAGGAACCCTCCTTCGCCGTCCTGCGCGCGACCTACATGCCCGCCGTGCTGGTGGAAATTGGTTTCATCGACCACCCCGCCGACGCATGGCTCATGGCGAATCACGCGGATGACATTGCAAGGGCCGTGGCGCGGGGCGTGACGGATTTTGAACAAATCCTGCTGTAAAGAGCAGAACGGGCGCATGCACTGCGCCTTTTTTGTTGCACGCTCCTCGCAATTTTGTGTTATGTCAGGACGAGCCTGGCGAGACACCGTAACGTATATTTTTGCCCTTGGCAAAATTTGAACAATGGCGTTATAATATGAAAAGAAGTGCAAAGCAATGTGGCATATACGCTTGCGGCAAGGCAGGTTGAAGCTCAATGCTGATTGGGGAGGTATATCATGGTTTATCGTTTGGGTGAGCTGTTTTCAGGGCCGGGCGGGCTGGCATGGGGAGCTATGCACGCCGATATTGGCAGTGATGAGTTTAGGATTGTCCATGCGTGGGCAAATGACTATGATGAATCCACATGCGAGACATACCGGCACAATATCTGTCCGGATGAGCCTGATACGGTGATTTGTGGCGATGTCCGCCAACTGGATATCAGCCGCAGGACGCTGACGGATATCGATGCGCTGGCCTTTGGCTTCCCATGCAATGATTTCTCCACGGTAGGCGAGCAAAAAGGATTCGATGGCAGTTACGGGCCGCTGTATACTTATGGGGTCAAGGCGTTGCGCGTTTTTCAGCCGCAATGGTTTTTGGCTGAAAATGTGAGTGGCCTGTCCAGTGCAAATGAAGGAGGCGCATTCCCTAAGATTTTAGCGGATATGCGGGCGGCAGGGTATCGCGTTTATCCGCATTTATACAAATTCGAGGAGTACGGAGTACCCCAGGCACGTCATCGTATTATTATTATCGGCATCCGTGAGGATTTGCCGTATGAATTTTTCCCGCCTTCCCCTACTACGGCAGACGGACCGAAAACGTCACTTGAGGCTTTGACCATACCTCCAATTCCTAAAAATGCGGCCAACAATGAGCTGCCGAAGATGACAGAGCGTGTGAAAGAGCGTTTGAAGTACATCAAGCCCGGCCAAAATGCGTTTAACGCAGATATGCCGGAAGAGCTTCGCCTAAAAGTAAAGGGAGCAAAAATCAGTCAAATTTACCGCAGGCTGGATCCGGACAAGCCTTCTTATACGGTAACGGGTTCCGGCGGTGGCGGAACGCATATTTACCATTACAAGGAAAACAGGGCACTGACGAACCGTGAAAGGGCAAGGCTCCAGACATTTCCAGATAAATTTGTGTTTATGGGGGCTAAGGAAAATGTGCGCCGACAAATCGGCATGGCTGTCCCTCAGCACGGCGCGAGACTTATTTTTGAAGCAGTGCTGAAAACTTTTGCGGGTATCGAGTATGATTCGGTACCATGCAATATCAGGTTTGATAATACAGTAAAAGAAAGCGGCACGATACGGGGGCGCTTGGTCAGCAAAAAAATACAACCCAATAGGATAGGAGCATAAACAGACGTGGACGAGATGCAAAAGAATTTGACAGATCTTGCGGAAGGCACCTTTCGTAGCCTGAACGGTGCTGCGGATGAGAATATTTTCATAGGAAAAGCCAGCAAAGCTGGATTTTATACGTTTTTCAAGGTATGGCGCGACATGCCTTATGATGCGGTGCTTGATTACGACGGGATACTTTATCGCATAGAGATAAAGGGCTCCGGTACTGGCAAATTCAATGTCACACACGGAGGCCGGTCCGGCGGACAAATTGACAGGAACGCGGAAGACCGCACGCATTTGCTCTCAAGGAATGATGGCGATTTTGTTGTAGGTGTAGATACGGACAATGGCGATTGCTACATCATTCCAATGGATGTGGTGGTGCTGTGCAACAGACAGAATATGTCCATCCAATTAGTTAATGATTTCAAGGAAAAATGGCAGCTGTTCCTGCATGGAGAGGGACGTCTGAACGGGCATGAAACCAGAGACGGCCTTATGCAACTGGAATTGCCCGAACTTATATCCATAGCAGAACGCTTGGGCATTAAATCAGAAGAATGTACGCAGCCGCTTCATATGGACGGGCCGCGTTCGCGAATGGATTTTGATGATCCCAAGAAAGCAACGATTCTTCGCATATGGCTTAAGCTGGCGGACATTTCATAAAGGCTGACGGAAAAGGAGCACATCAGCTATGATCAACTACTGGTGGGTAACTCGTCCAAAACGTAAATTGAACGCTGTACCGAATGTGCTGGCTGCTTTGGCACAGGGGGCGCTTGACAAGGTATGGGCAGGTCAGCGGGATTCGCACTTGTCCTTTGAGGCCGCATTGGAGGCAAATGGCATTAAGCGCACAGGAGATCGTCGTGATCAGACGGGCGGCGGGGCACGAACCTATGGTGCTTGGTTAATAAGCCTTGGCCTGATCTTTAATCAGCAAGGCACGAACCAGCTCCGCTTGACGTTAGCTGGCGAAGCGATTATGAACGGCGCGTCGCCAGTGAAGATACTGACCAATCAAGTGCTGAAATACCAGTTCCCTTCTGCTTTTTCGTTGCGTCAGAGCGTCAGCGTCAACAGGCGCTTCCGCATCCATCCATTTTGGTTTCTGCTGAAGCTCTTGCTGGATAACCGTTTGTGTTATCTGACACAGGAGGAAATTGCGAAAATCGTGATTTGCGAGGCAGAGAATGAATCGGACAAATGCTATGAACACATTGTAAAGCGAGTACTGGAATTTCGTGAAGTCGGGGATGCCTGCCTTGCTCCGGACTTTTTCCAGCTCTATAAGCCTTCGAAGGGAGATGTGAACCCCAACCATCCGTATTCGCATCTGGAAGATACGGCCAACACGCTTAAATGCTGGCTGGATTATACCCAGCTGACCATATATGAGGAACAGAAAATCCGTATTCTGAATGAACGGCGCGAGGATGTCAAGGAATTGGTCTCGCACACGCTGCCGCTGATTCCCCGTCCCGATGAACATGAGTATTTTCAAAGACGCTATGGTCTGGATCCATGGCATAATAAAGATACACGCAATCTGACTGGTACGCAGACAGTGACCACGGCCATGATAGCAGAGCTTTTGGTGAAAAAGGCATTTGTCGAGTGTTCTTTGAAAGAGCCGATAGGTGGTATCGATACGAATCTGATCGAGCGCATTTCGGAAAGCACGGGCGTGGCGGTAGCACAAGTGGAAGAGATTCTGCGGAAGAACTATCCATACGGTTCTATTGGAGCGTTTATGGCAGATTACTTCGAGCTGGCTTTTAAGGGAACGGAGAAGTGTCGTCAGTTCGAAGAAGCCACGGCGGCGATATTCCGCAATGTATTTGGCTTTGATTCCAGATGGCTTGGCAGTGCATGGAGCGGCAAGGAAGTACCGGATGTGCTGCTGGTGAGCGGAACAGGCGGCTATCAGGCAATTATTGACACGAAAGCATACAGTTGCTATGATTTGCCATCCACGCAGCGCGACCGCATGATCCATCACTACCTGCCGAATATTGCAGCTTACAGTGACAGTAACTTACCAGTAGCGTTCTTTTCCTATATTGCAGGCGGATTTTCGAACAGTATCGCAAATCCGCTGGCAAAAGTCACAGAGGAAACGGGTATACCCGGTTCGGCCATGACAGTAGGAACATTCATCAAGCTGTGCGAACAGCATGCGCATGCGCCTTACAGTCATGCTGATATCAAAGCTATCTTCTCGGTTGGCAGGAAAGTAGAGCTGTCTGACCTTGACATGGCTGACAATCTGATGGCGGCAGAAAGGCCGCAGGATTAGATCATGGATGATATGACCAGCACCCAGCGGCGGCGCAATATGCAGGCCATACGCTCGCAAGATACGAAGCCCGAGCGGATGCTTCGGCTGGCACTTTGGCACAAGGGCCTGCGCTACCGAAAGAACTGGAGGGCACTGCCCGGAACCCCGGATATTGTCCTGACGCGTCAAAAAATCGCCATCTTTGTCGATGGCGATTTTTGGCATGCGCATGGACATGAGGAGCATCCGGGTGAGCAGATCAAGACGCGCCCGGAATATTGGCAACCGAAGCTTGCGCGAAACGTGGAACGGGACAAGGATGTCAATGATGCCCTGCTGGCAGAAGGCTGGCTGGTGCTCAGGTTCTGGGAGAGTGATCTCCGGAGCGATCTGTCTGCCTGTGTCCGTAAGATCATGGAATACTGTTGAAGGGCAGAGTATGTTGAATCATCAAGCCTCAATGATAAGCTCCATTAGAGTACAACCCCTATAGGATAAGCAAAGAACTGACAAGTCTCAAATCGTTGCCGAAGCCCTGCTTGACAAATTCCCTGCCTGCGCCTATAATGAGCGTAGGCAGAACATGCGTATATAGGATATACGAAACAGGAAGCCCCCGACCCCGACAGAGCCGCAATCTTTGCCGGGGGCTTCTTGCGTGCGTGAACAAGCCCTTGACAGCAGGGACGCAGAAATGTATAATAAGCATAAAGAAAGCCTCCTGCGCTAACAGGAGGCAGGCTGCCGGCAAACGGTCAGCCCCATAGACATTTGGGCTAAGAGATAGCCGCCATGCATTGGACGCAGTGGGCGGCTTTTCTCTATGCCTTAAAGAACAGAATCAACGCGATTACGGCTAGAAGCCACGCGAGAAATTCATGTTTTTCCATAGGCAACGCCCCCTTTCAGGGGCAGGATTAACCGCCTACCGTTTCGCAGCCTAGGGGAATTGTACC
>CALGGN010000091.1 GCA_937915915.1 uncultured Selenomonas sp.
GGCAAGCTGGCGATAGGCATCCACGACGGCGGCTCGTCTTGCCAGCATACGACCCTGGGCAGGATTGATGGCATTCGGAGGAGCCACGCCCTCCCCGCGCACCGTGATCGTGGAAGTGTCCCAATTCATGCCGGGAACAGCGGCAAATGCGGCGACCGACATTGCCATGACATAGGCAACTGCCACCATAAGGATTCTCATTGCGTTCGATACATTGCGTTTCAACATGGCTTTCTCCTCCAGTCATCATTTGATTCAGGCAAAATTCTCATCACTTAAAAGTCCGCTTACCAACCGTTATGTGCGCACGATATATGAGGTATCCAACATCGGACGGAGGAGGCCGAATCAGGAAACTTGCCTCATGCGCATGGAAACAAACTCTCATGCCTTATCTCTCCTCTCCTTTGCCTTGCTTTGATTGCTTTTTGGTCATCTCTTGGTACAGATCATTTTGCAGGATATTGTATCGTTGGGTGACGATGGGTTTCTGGCCGCGACGTATCAGCACAACCTCTCCGATAGGGGCGTACAATACATCTTCCAATGCCGCATTGAGCCGTTCGCTGATATTCTTGGCCGTTTTCAAATCCATACCGCCAAGGTACACATACGAATCGCAGTTGTTGATGATGGTGACGCTGTCCGTTGCGCCATACATCGATTCCAATTGCGACTCCGATTGGAGCAGCAGTGTGACGGATATCTTTTTCTCACGGAAAATCGAGATGTATTGTGGGAAATTCAATATCCGAGAGCCTACGGCGAAATCGTCTGCAATCACATGGACAGGAATCGGAAGTGCCACATCCGGCTGTTGCTCGGCAATTTCAAAGAGCTGCTTGAATGCTTGAGCGTAGAACATGTTCACGAAACAATGCAGCGCAGGGTTCACGGCGGAGGTAGAGATAAAGAGTACCGTTCGCTCATGCGAGAGCTGCGAAAAATCGATGCTAGGTTTTGTACCAATCATCTTTCGCAATTCGGGCGTGAAAATCGTATCAAGCATAACATTCAAGGCACCAAAGACACAGCGCATGGTTCGAGACGGAAGTTTGCTGAAGGAGCGCAACAGGACACGGCAAAATTGCTGGGGTCTTTTTCGGCAATTTGCTGGAACTTGGCATCCATGGTAGTCTGCATCCCATTGTTCCCTTCCTCAATGTCCATATGTGTGTGAAATTCCAATACATCAAGGAATGTTGGCGTTTTTTTTGCCATCAGCACATACGCTATTTCGGCAGACAGCAACGATATGCTGGCCTCGTTCCAGTAGGGGTCGGCATTGGATTCCTTTTTCTTTGGGTCAGCCATGACGATGGACTCGGCCAGGAACACAATGTCAGCAAAATTGCGGACATAGCTGAGCGGATCGTATGATATATTGCTGTTCGCGGGGTTGATGAAGTCCAAATCCCACACATTATAACCGCGCTTAAGGAACAATGGGCGATACTGCTTCACCAGCCTGCGCTTTGACAAGGTCACGATGAGACTTGAATTTTTAGTCTCCAGCAATCTCGGCTCCGTGATGCTCATGGTCTTGCCGCTGCCGGAGCCGCCAACCACCAGGACATTGTTGTTGATTTGTGTTTCCTCGCAATCCGTCGAATAAATGCATCCCTCTGCCAGAATCACGCGATCTGTCCCCATACCTTATCCCTCCGTCATAATTGCATCGATACCGACAATCTCGTCACAGAGGCCGAAGTCCCTCCCTTCTTCCGGGCTGAAGTAATGGTCGAACCGTGTAGCCTGCTCGATCTCTTCCTCTGTATGCCCCGTATGCCTGGCCAAGATCTGATTCATTTTTCGCTTGGTATCCAACAAACTCTCGGAAATGGAGGCAATGGAAGAACTATTTCCGCTGACGCGGTTTCCGAGGAGCGGCTCGTGTATCATCAGCTCCGCATGGGGAAGCACATATCGTCCGTGGTTGCCGCAAGCCAGAAGAATTGCCCCCATGGAATATGCCTGCCCGATGCAGAACAGCCTGATGGGAACGGGGCAGGACTGGATTGTGTCGTAGATGGTCATGCCAGCCGATATGGAACCTCCCGGCGAGTCAATCAGGACATCAATGCTCTTTTTCTTGTCCTCCCCCGCCAAGTACAGAACCTTGCGGACAAAATCACAGGCCGTTTCCTGCAAAATTTCTCCATCAAGAAAGATCTTCCGCTCGGCCAACAGCCTAGCTTCGAGCGGTATGACATGAATCCCGCCGGCAGATTTGACTTGTATGTTCATAACGGCCTCACTTTCCTTACACTATAAACAGTTCTCAGACAGATGGTGCGCGAGAAATTATCACCTCCCCCCTGCGCACATATATTACAATTACCGACGATGTGGGCCGTGTCCGTGATGTGGCACATGGTGCGGTATGTGGTGTGGTCTATGCTCCCAATGCGGTCTCGGTGGCGGAGGAGGTGGCGGCGGACCATACGAGGGACCATACTGGCTCGGGTACGGACTGGGATTGACATTCCCCAGGATACCCTGGATGACGGCACTGCCAATCGACGCCCAGATGTCGCTGCTGACAGGCTGAACCTCGACCTCCGAGTTCCATGTCGGAGTGATGGGCGCAGCCGAGGTCATGCCGGATGCCCCCAGCATCATGAGGCCGCAGGCGAAGAGAGAAACGATAGATTTTTTCATGGCGATACACTCCTTTATAAATTTCCAATATGAACTGTCATCTAAGCGCAACGGTAGCCGTTGGGAGCTATGCGCGAAACCTCCTTTCTCCCCAACCGCCCAAAATATCTTCTTTACTATTGAATCACATATATTTCAAGGAAATGAGGGGAGGGACTCGCCTCCCCCTTTCCGAAGTATCCCTTCCCTCATTTCGTTTGGCCTCAGTCGAAAGGGTTCATTTTGATATTGCTTTCCTCCGAATCTCCATCCTTATCACCATCGTCCGAGTCCTCATCCTCCATCCACAGGGTTTTCAGAATGGTCGGGACACAATGATCCATGACATTTGTGACAAGGAACAACGTTTCCATGGCGTGCTCGGCGGCGGCCTCTTCATCCCCATACAGGGAGAAGTCGTGGGAAGCGCAGATATCGTTATCCTCGTCCACGGAAACACAGATGTAGCGGTAGCGGTCGTTCAGCGCATTCACAACTTCCAACATGACGGCGCGCTTCGAAGCTGCGATGCCACCGGCAAGATAGCACCATATTTTGGAGTCCCCCTTGCGGCTCACGCGCATCCTGATATTCAGGCCGGGAGCATTATCAGCATGCATCGGCAGGGAGAACACGGACTCCTTTTCCCCTTTCTTGACATGAAAGTTCAGTCCCTTGCTCTGGAAAGTGCTTTCGACGATCTCGGCATAGTCCATCTCGGCGACGTTCGCATTTTTTTCCATAACGATTTCCTCACATTGCTTAAATTACGCACATCCATTCCGTTGGCGTTGCCCTGCCGGTATTCCAAAAGCCGCCGACAGCCGCTGTTGATGCACTTTTCACGCCCCATCAACCGGGCGGGACTCTCTCATCACCTCCATAAATAAGATACCACAGTTGAAATTCTTCATTTAAGGGAGGGAGAAGAGAGATTATGTTGCATAAGCAACATTTGTATTTTGTTTTCAAGGAACATCTGATGGTTAAAGTATAGCTGATAAAACTTTCTGAACGGGACAGGGGGAATCCAAAATAAACGACACGTTGTCGGAAAAGAGCGTAAAAAAACACCTGCTGCTCCTAAGAACAACAGGTGTTTTCTTGTACGCTGCTACTATGTTTCGATCCTATATCCCAGCTTTATGATAACCTTCAAGGTTTCCATCGCTGTGTTACGATCATATTCCTTCTCGGTCTCCGGCAATGCGTCATAGGCTACCAGGCATGGGGTGGTCTTTTTGCTGTCGTTTCTGGTTTCCCCGTATCTCCACCCTTCCGACAAGCGCTGCCGGGCCCATACATCATGAACATTCGATGCGATTTTTTCCGTCAACTCCAAAAGTGACTCCGGCAATGTGATATCCGTCGTATCAATAGGTTTAGGTTCATACATAGGCAATCCTCCTCAACGAATCAATGATTTCGCACATCCATACAACAAGTTTCGACGATCTGCTAAGGCTGCAAGGGAAACTTGCTGTATCCGCGCTTCCAAAATCTACCGTTTGCTTTTTTGTAATGTTCCCTCCATAATTCTTACCAGCACATTGCCGATATTCATGATATCCTTAGACGATGAAATCGTGATGATGTTCATTTGCTCACCACGTATGCTATGCACCTCATTCGATGCCATATCTGCGGTATTGGCGATGAACACCTTTGTGCATGCGATGCCAAACTGCTCTGCCAAATTGTTGAATTTGTGATAGGATTCCTGGTCTAATTTGCTTTTCGCCTTGCACTCCACCATCAAGGAGCGGAATCCTTTCGTCAGTACGCAATCCAGTTCATTCTCCACATTGCCATATTCCCATTGGAATTCATAACCGCTGGCTACGTCATCAAAATAACCGGTTTTCAATGCCTCGTAATAGACGTAAATTTCCAGAATCTCGCCAGCCTTGGTAAGCACGCTCTTGATGCGCGGCGAGGGGTACGAAAAACTTGCCGTATATTGCATTCTGTCGATGGTGCAGTTTTTTAAGAAATTGGTGTCGCGCAGTTTTTCAAGCAGCTCGAACGTGAAAAATGAATATTTGTCCTTAGGGATAATCAAATGCTCGACATCCATATCATCAAAGGCAATCTGGAGATATTCGACGTCATCCTTGAGATTTTTTGATACCGACCAGCAACGCATATCGGTAAATCGCTGCGGATTCGAGAACACATCGTTTAATGCCTGCTCAATCGGGTAATAGGTATAGATGTCAATTTTGCAAATGTCGGAAGAGTAATCCGATACCATGGAGTGCGAGGTAACGACATTGTTTTCCTTCAATCGGTCAACGAGGTAACCTGCGGCCTTATATCCATAACTTGGCAAGGTATATTCCAAATGCCGGACTGCTGCCGTTCTGTCCGCCTCGTCCAACACGAGGAGTTTTGACATTCCAAGACCGTCGGAGTTCTCATGCGCTTTCAGCAAATTGCATAACCTTGTCCAATTGGCTACGCCATGGCCATAGTGGTTGGCATCCGTGCGCTGGCGATCCGGCCGTGCATAGATAGACCACAATGTTTCGTAATCCGTTGCAAACTCCGGCAACTGGAACTTGTTCTCGCTGGCCTGTTTTAACGCAAACATATCACCGACACGAATAAAGGAACCGTCGTTGATATAATTCAAATACTCGCAACCGAGGCACACATGAAAACGCTTGCGCTTGGGATTGAATTCGAAATAGGGGTACTTTTCCCGTATCTGCCCCAGAAATGACGCATTGGACATATGCGTGGAAAAAAGGGATGTCGCGCCGTCATACAGATTGACCGATTCGCTTGACAGTGCCTGCATAAGCACGCCAATCGCATCTTCTTCCGAGGTGCAGGGCAACAGATCGAAATCACTAAGCCCAGCATCATAGAGCCGTTTTTCAAGCCTTGCCGCAAACTGCGCTGTTTTTTCCTCATTTGCAACCTTGACAAATGCCAAAAGAAACCGAATTTTTGTGGTCATGCCACGCCCTCTCATATAATTGAGCACGGACTTTATTTTCTGCGCCAAAAATGGAATCCTGGAATTTTCGTCAAAGCAGTACAAATAAGTGATTTGGGCGGGGTTCAGCACCATTGCCGAGGCAACATTGCGGAAAATCTCATCATTCCTGCCACCGTGCATGCGCCCATCGTCAAAAGCCATCGCCACATAGGGTTGGGTAGAATGTGTCAAGATAAACGGTATTTTTTTCACCAAGATAGTATCATTGTCTTTGTAGTCCCGGTACAAGTTGCTCTCGATCACGGGATAGAATTCTCTCCGCAGGGCATTCATCCGCATACGAATGTCTTGTTGTATGTCATCGGGGAGGTTTCCGATGGATGCCAGAAAAGTTTCCGCATAATGCTTATATTGACGGGAATATTTCTCGTTGCCTTCCAGAATGCGTTTCAGGCACATTTCAAAACGCTTGTATGCCGTGGAAACCGCATTGCCCGCATCGGCGATATGATGCTGAATCAGTTCCATGTCCCCGCTATATAACGTGTGTTGACGTTTGAATTTATCTGCGTGCTTACGAAAACAACGATGAAGCCCTACCGACATGGCATCCAGTTCGTCCAGCTCTGCAATATCTCCCGTGGCATCCCATTGGCTACGCTCCCACTGCGGCAACGGCATTGCACTCGTGTTGCGAACAATGCACGGGTGAAGTTTCTTGTCAGCGTCATGGGTCTTGTTCAGCATGCGTCCCATCATAACGCAACGCTCAAAATCGATGTTTCCCTCCGCATCCAGAGGAGCTTGCCAGCCATTGACCAGTTTCTCCACCGTCCACCTGCGATGTTCAAAGGCTATCATATCGCGAAAATCACGCAATGCGTCCTGGTCACCATTTTTTTCGGCCTCCAGCTTTGCTGCATACATTTTGGCCATCTCTTTGTAGTCCGTCCCTTGAATGCCAAGGCAGGACAATTTGTAGCGGATGGATAGGGCAAACGCAAGGGATGACTCATAGTAGTACCGTTCCCGGAATTCCTTCTGCACGGATTCCATGTTGACATTCAAAGTGCTGTTCCAGGAAAGATGCGTGTTTAGTGCCATGCGCTCCAGTTCCGGGTGAATGGTTTGTGCCGTAACGCGCTCTGCCACATAGACGGGATTTCCTGCCGCATGAATTTCGCAGTCCAAGTCCTGTATCACAAAATTCACGGAGCATCGCATGTCCAATGCATCTGCGGCATCGGTAAAAATGTCTGCCATTTGCTGATTCAATTCATCATCGCCAAGAGCAATCAATACATATTGTATCTTGGCATCTTCGGCCATGATATCGTCTACGATAGAACGATTGCTCTCCATGTCGTTCACGGAAAAGCCACGTGAACAGCTTGTCTCCTGCGCCGATTGAGGGACAGATACAAAATCCAGTGTACCGTAACGTTCGGCATCGGTGTTATCCAAAGACCCGTTGACGTTGACAAACTGATCCAAAGCAGGACGGAATTGCAAGTAGACATCCTTGTCATACTCAGGATTGTTGGATACTGCCGTAATGGTAATGCCATATCCGGGCAATTGGCCTACTTCCAGGCACAGATCAATAAATTTTTGCCCGTAGGTACCCGCCCCCAGCACCAGCACATTGATATGCTTGGTGTTTTCCGGCACCCAATCCAACAGGGGATTCTTGAACAGCATATTTTGCAGAATCGCTGTGGGACTTGAGATGCCCGGTTTTTCCATATCGACCATGACCAGCTGCATATGTATGTCCGCAAGGCTTTTGCTGGCAACGCCGGGAAGCAGCATAATCCTGGCCTGCCGCAAGTCGGCAATCAGTTCCTCGCAGTTGTCATACCGATTCCTGACATTGTAGTGTAAAACCTCGTTCATATTTATAACAATTGTTATTCTGGAAGATCGGGATA
>CALGGN010000092.1 GCA_937915915.1 uncultured Selenomonas sp.
TTGGTGGAAGACGGGCGCCATTTCCAGCAGAAAAGCATCATATTCTGCTTCCAGCCTGGGCAGATGATGGAGCTTGGCCTGTTCTTCCTTTGGCAGGGCTTCAAACCTTTTGCGCATTTCCTGAGCCCTGCGGGAAAGGTGGGAGCGGATGGCTGATTTGATGCTCTCATCCCCAGTCGTCCCCAAGAGGCCCATAATATCCCGCCAAGCCTCTGCTGCATCACGAAAGTACTCGAAGGAGGCGGCAGTGACCATCAACGAACCATCCCGCACCCTTTTTCGGTAAAGCTTCCTGTCCGTATGCTCTGACGTGGCGGCTGCCAGCCATGTTCTGATGCAGAAGACTTCATCCTCACAACGCAGGAGGGAGGGGAAGTGAATGTTATTTCTCTTCAGAAACTCATGCCGGAAGCACATCAGGCATGCATTTGGGATGAAGTCACCGAAACGGATAAGCTCATGAAAGAGCCTGCTTCCCTTGTCATATCTGCCATAAGCTTTGCGATAGCTGAACCCTTGGACATCGCGGTAACGTTCGCGTTCCAGGCGTTCATTCTCAAAGAGCACTTCCGCGCTGAAGGCTAGGATGTCCAGTTTGCCCCGCTCCATCGTTTCTGTCATAAAGGAAAGGCTGCCAGACGAGAGCATATCGTCGCTGTCCAAAAAGTATATGTATTCACCTTTCGCCTTTGACAGACCAAAGTTTCTTGCAGCTCCGGGGCCGCCGTGTGGCTGGGCAAAAACCTGCAAATTGTGCCAATTCCTTTGAAACTCTGTCAATATTTTCAGAGTTTCATCTTCCGACCCGTCATCGATGCAGATCACCTCATAATCGGAAAAACGTTGCGCCAGGATGCTTTTCAGGCAATCCGGCAGATACCTTTCGGCATTGTACACGGGGACAACGACAGACAGTTTCGGTGTCTTGAGATCCATCTCTTGCCTCATTTCTCAAAGGATGATTTGTCCGGCAGAATGCAGCGCAGCGCCTCGTTGATGGCATTCCTGATCACGGGGAATTCCTCTGGGGTGCAGCTTTCGTTGATGCTGGCCATCTTGTAGGCTCCCTTGCGGATGCCTTGGACGTATTCCTGGTAGTTTTGGCTGTCTATCAGGCACATCTTTCCCTCTGTCCTGCGGGGCACAAAGTTTCCTTCGCAAAGCTGCCAGTAGCGGACAAGGTACTGGGTCACATCCGTATGAGCGCGGAAGTGGTTGCGGCAGCATCTGTCCAGCGCCTCCGGCTCCAGTTCCCATAGTTTGGCCAAAGTTGATTTTTTCAAAGGGTTGGCCATATGGGGATCGTGGATGCCGCCCAGAGTGTTCCAGTAGGAAAGAGACTCAGTGCGCTCCAAAAGGCTGCCATAGGCAGGGGCAAACCACTTGTCAGCATGCTCCTCCTGCATTTTCCGCTTCTCGAAATGGCGGTTGATGACCATCAGGTTGTTGATCTGGGTGTAGCGGGCCATATGGGCCACCGCTCCCTCCTCCTTGGGGACGATAATCCCCTCCACCGCCTCATCGCAGGGCAGGTTGTTTTGAAAGTAGTAGCTCTCATCCACGGGAGCCAGTGGGAAGGTATCGTCATTGAAGAGAATGAAGTTCTCCGCCAGTTCCTCGATGCGATGGACATTCAGCTCTATGACATTGGAGTTGTAAGTGGGCAGGTACTCAGCAGGAAGATAGTCCCCATGGCGGACAATAAGCAATTTTTCATGGTCATCCCGCAAGAATTCCGGCACATGGCCCCAGGTGATGAGCACGATGCGCCGCACCCAGGGCATGAATTTCTCCACCGCCCGGAACCAGAGATGCAAATTGTCCCAGCTTTCGAAATGGATGTGGGAATCTGCCCCCTCCTCCCGGGGATATTTGGCAGAACTTTCCTTTAGCTCTTTCTGCCATGCCGGGTCATGGTCGTCCAGCCAGGGAAGCACGATATCGATGGGGCTGTTCATCATGCACCGCCCTCCTTTTTTCCCGATGGTACCGGCTCCTCTTCGGCCAGCAGGGCATCCAGGAAGGGAATGAGGCTGGAACGGGCGTTCTCCCATGGGATGCCTTTTTCTTTGGGAGGGACATTTTCTTTCT
>CALGGN010000093.1 GCA_937915915.1 uncultured Selenomonas sp.
GGGAAGCCGTGAACGCGTATACTTCCCGCCGCGCCCTGCATTGTGCGTTGCCAGACGCTTTTCCAGATTGTTCGTCCAACCCGTATAGAGCGTACCGTCCACGCAGGCCAGGATATAAGTATAGGCATGCATCAATCCGTACCCTTGATCGTAACCTTCTTCATCACGATATTCTCCAGCGGGCGGTCGGAAAAATCAGTTTCCGCCTTGCCGATGGCCTTCACAACATCCATGCCCTTCACAACCTTGCCGAACACCGCATGTTTTCCGTCCAGCCAAGGCGTCTTCACCAGCGTGATGAAGAACTGCGAGCCGCCCGTGTTCGGGCCCGCGTTTGCCATGGACAGGATGCCCGCCGAGTCATGCTTCAGATCCGGATGGAATTCGTCGGGAATCTCATACCCCGGTCCGCCCATGCCCGTCCCGGTCGGATCGCCGCCCTGGATCATGAAATCGTCGATGACGCGATGGAAAATCACCCCATCATAAAAGCCCTTCTTCGCCAGCGCCACAAAATTCTCCACTGTCTTCGGAGCCTTGTCCGCAAAAAGCTCGATCTCAATAGTCCCCTTGTTCGTCTCGATCACCGCAATCGGATTCGCCACTTTATCCTCTCCTTTTCCCGTCACCCCGGCCGCAAAGCATCCCGCAGAAATCACTCCCAAAACAAGCATCAAGCACAATACGATTTTTTTCATATATTCCCCCGCCTTCTTCAAAACTAACCTCTGTCATCCTCCGGAGCATCCCATGCCAATGCCCCTGCAGGACAGATCGCCAATATGGATGACCAATCCTCCGCCTGCTCTGCGTGAAGGCAGATGCCGCCATCCTCCCGCCGCGTGATGCCGCCGCACTCCGATTCCTGCACACATGCGCCGCAGCGGATGCACTTCTGCTCCAAATAAATCGGGCGGCGTTTGCGTGGAGCTGCTCCTCTCTCCACACGGAGGCGAAGATGCGGAAGCCCAAGCTCCACAAAAGTGCGCAGGAGCGCAGCAGCCTCCTCGATGCCCTCTCCCGTCTCAATGCGCCCGGGAGGAAATTCCACGCTGATCAGGCCATTCGCGAGCAATGCCTTGTCCTGCTTCGCTATGGACTTCAAGTCCTCTGCCGCACCGGTGATATCCTCTCGGCACAAAATCCGTATCCGGCCGTCCGCCAAAAGCGTGCCCGCCTTTCTGCCGTCCGACGAGACACCCGCATCCCCGCCCATGGGCACATGCGCGGACATGGCGTACATGCCCGTACGATAAGAACCTCCCCGATAGTTCGTATAGGTTCCGAGACGCGCATGAAAATACTTCGCCCACTTCGCGCCGATGGCGACCACCCAGTCCGCACCGTTCCGATATTTCGCGACTTGATGCAAAAGCCGTGCGCGAAGCTCCTCATGCCCCTCGAAATCATCCCGCAGCGCACAGAGAAGTTCCTCTCGGCTCACGCTCTTCTCATCATACACCAGATGCTTGATGGCCGCAAGGCTGTCCGCCAGATTCTCGATCTGCGCCATCCGGATGCCGGAGAAATTATAGCGGGCGCCGCCCTGTGTCACATCCATGCCGCGGATCAGTCCGTCATCGGTCACAGCGGAAAGGAACGGCATGGGAAAAAGTTCTTTCTTCACCTTTTCCATCTGATGGCAGGTTCTCGCCATCCTTGCCATGAAATCATCCAGTTGGCGGCGAAGAGCTTCCTCCAGATCCCCGTAGGCCTCATAATCCGTCAAGGAACCATAGTCCCTGCCCAGTTTCTTCCCATCCGGCAGCGACCTGCCTCCGTTGAGCGCAAGCTCCAATGCCTTGTGCAGATGGAACGTGGCCTCGCCGTTCCCATCAAGGCACCTGCCCTGCGGGATCGGCGCTGCGCAGTCCGCAACCGCGTAGCTGCAGGCATCCCTGTCATAAACACCGAGCTCTTGCAATGCCGAGATTGCCGCTTTGTCATTGAGAAATTGCAGCACATTGCCTTTTACTGCACCGCGAACGGCCAGCTTCAGGAGCCCCCGCCCCGTATTCTCGTGCAGGCGCACGGAAAGATGCGGCTGCGGGAGTCTCAGCTGCTCCTGCGCCTTCAGGCAGAGATAGGACAGCTCATTGACGAAATCCTCTCCGTGCGCATCCTGCCCCCCCACCACGACATGAAAGTCAACCGGGACGCCGGTGAAGCCCTTCGCGCTTCCCTGCATTTGCACATAGAACACCTGATTGAACTTGAGCCAGAGGCATTCCAGAATCTCTAAAGCCTGCTGCTCATCCAGGCGTCCGTTCGATACACCCCTGTCATAGTAAGGGCGCAGAAAGAAATCCAGCCGCCCCGGCGAAAAGGACGAAGCATTCGACTCCATCTGCAGGACAACGAAAAGAAACCAGAGAGACTGCACCGCCTCATAGAAATTTCCCGGCGGCCGCTCGGCAAGCGCCTCGCAATTCGCCGCCACCTGAAGAAGATCACGCTTGCGCTTCGCACTCAGATTCTGTGTGCGCGTCATTTCCCATGCAAGCCTCGCATAGCGCTGCATGAACGTCTGGACACCCTCCATCGTGATGGAAACCGCATGGTAGAATTCCAGCAGTTCCTTTTCCTGCACATAGTTGAAATGCGCTTCCGCCTCGTGCCGAAGTCCTGCCGGCCCCATGGAAAGCCACTTTGCGCAGTTCGGGCAGATACTCCCCTGCGCCGTATCCATCGGGTGGAGCTTCACGACTTGCGAGATGGAGCTGATTTCCTTCCCACAGCGGCGCTTGAGTTCATCCGCCAGGGATTTTCCCTTCCAATAAGGGAGGATGTCTTCACGGAATTCCCTGCTATCCTCCTCACGCATTTCAAAGGTGTCCTGCGCACTTGCATGAAGCGTCCCTGCGGCTTTGTCCGCCCGTCCGCTGCCACGTTCCGGGAATATCGCGCCTGCACCTATGCCTGCCGTGCAGTTCCCCACGATCAGTTCCTCCGGATCAATGCTGATTGCCATTTCCGTCAGCGCCGCCCGAAGGGCCATCGCCCGCACCAATATCCTCGGCTCCTGCTCATGCTCCCGATACACGCGCGTGAAAATACGTGCCTGTTCTATCGACACATATCCCGGCTCCGCCAGTATTCGATTCCGAAGCCTACGAATCCGATCTGTCATTTTCATCGGTTCCAATGCCATCACCCTCCCCGATTCATCGACATCTGTCTCTTGTACATTTTATGGGAATCATCCTGTGCGGCTAGTGCACTGGCACATTGATATTTGAACAATCTGCACTGTCTATGCCGCCACCTGCTTCGTTATCGTCGCTTGACGTAGCTCTGCCACTACTGCGCTCCTCTGCCTCGCATCTAGCGACATATCCAGCACATATTTGTCCAATTATCAATGTGTCAGTACACTAGGAATCGCTGCATCTCCCTATCGCCTGATGCCGGTGTGAATCAGGCGCATCACCTGCTCTGCCGCGTCTCTCATGTTTTGCCGCGCATTTTTCCTGTCCAGAGCTTCTTCCAAGGTTGAGACGCCTCGTAAAATGGGAAAGAACGCGTCTATGCCGTGGGCGTTTAGTTCCCTGGCATCGCGCGTGACAGCACCGGCAAAGGCCAAAACGGGTTTATGATGTTTTTTTGCCAGCTTCGCCACGCCGAATGGCGCCTTGCCCATCATGGTCTGGGCATCCAGACGCCCCTCCCCCGTAATGACCAGATCTGCATCCTTGATGTAATCCTCCAGTTTCGTCTCTTCCAATACGATGTTCACGCCGGATTCCAACGTGGCATGGGTATAGGCGAGGAATCCGAAGCCCAAGCCTCCGGCTGCGCCCGCTCCGGGGAAATTGGGATCGGCATGGGGAAAAGTTTTTTGCGTCAGCCTGGCATAGTCCGCAAGCCATTGGTCCATTTGTGCCACGCTTTCGGCAGTCGCTCCCTTTTGAGGCCCATAGACTGCGCTGCATCCTTTGGCTCCGCATAAGGGATTTTCCACATCGCAGGCCACGCGGAAGGATGCGTTGGCAAGCTCCGGCAATACATCATCGGTCCTTATCTCGCACAAATCCCGCAAGCCTTCTGCTCCTAAGGATATTTCCCGTCCCTCCGCCGTAAGGAATTGAACGCCGAGGGCCATGAGCATGCCGGCGCCCCCGTCATTGGTGGCGCTTCCGCCTATGCCAACAATGAAACGGCGACAGCCTTTCTCTATAGCATGACGCAGGAGTTCTCCGACACCAAAGGTTGTGGCGCGGTAAGGATTCCTCTCCGCAGGAGCGACCAAGCCGATCCCCGCAGCCTCCGCCATTTACACTACGGCGACACCA
>CALGGN010000094.1 GCA_937915915.1 uncultured Selenomonas sp.
ACGAGGGCATCTCCATCATCGAGAACGCCGCTCGGATTGGTCTGCCCGTGCCGGAGAAGTTGACCGAGGCCATGAGGCAGCTCAAGAACAAGTGAATAGCGGATGTGCCTTGCCCATCGCGGTTTTTTCCGTGGTGGGCTTATTTTTTTGCGTAGAATTTTTTCGGCAAAATTTCAATTTTGCCGTTCTAATCTCCATATATATACGGAATGGCAAGGCTTGAAATCGGAGGATAAAGCATCATGACCGACCAACAGAGGAACCAAATAGAAGCCTTCCGTCAAAGGGGAGACAGCTACAAAAATATAGCGGATGCCTTGGGCGTGTCCGTCAACACGGTGAAGTCATTTTGCCGCAACAATGGATTATCGAGGAAAAAGACTTCGGCAAGTGATGATGTCTGCCCAATCTGCGGCAAGGCAATCGTCCAAACCGCCAAGCGGAAAAGGCGCAAGTTTTGCTCAAAAGAATGTCGTGTTGTTTGGTGGAACAGCAATCGTAATATACGACAACGGCATGGGACTGTCATTGTCCAATGCGCGTATTGCGGCAAGGAGTTCTCCGCTTATCCGAATGAGCGAAGAAAATACTGCTCCCATAGCTGTTATGTGACGGACAGATTCCAAGGAGGAAACCGCCATGTCAAATGAGGAAATTCGCTCGGATATGCGTTATCAAGTGTCGCTGTCTATCGCCAAAACTATGCTCTGCAAAGGCATTATAACCGCAGACGAATACGCCGAAGTGGACGCTATGCTCATCGAAAAATATAAGCCGTACATCGGCAAACTTATGTCGAAAAACGCTTGATATTTCTTCGGTTTAGAGCATATATGGTAGGGAGAGGAGGGGTGCGCCATGAAAGAAGTTCGACGCATCGAGCCTACCATTTCGGCTCTGCAACCGAAGAAAAAAGTGGCGGCATACGCTCGTGTTTCCGTTGATACAGACGATTTGCTCCACTCCCTTTCCGCACAAGTAAGCTATTACAGCAAACTTATCCAAGAGAACCCCGAATGGATTTATGCGGGAGTGTATGCGGACAGAGGAATATCCGGCACCGGCATAAAACGCCGCAGCGAGTTTCGGCGAATGGTCGAGGACGCAAAAGCGGGAAAAATCGACATTATTCTCACGAAAAGTATTTCGCGTTTTGCTCGTAACGTGGTTGATTTATTGGAAACGGTGCGATATTTGAAGAACATCGGTGTGGAAGTCAGATTTGAACGGGAAAATATACATTCTTTGACGGCAGACGGGGAACTAATGCTGACGATTTTGGCAGGATTTGCCGAAGAAGAAAGCCGCTCTACTTCCGAAAATGTAAAATGGGCAATCAGGAAGAAATTCGAGCGTGGAGAACAATGGCATATAGCGTCATTTGGTTACAGATACAAGGACAAAACTTTCGTTATCCAAGAAGATGAAGCAGATGCCGTCAGAAAAATTTACGATGATTATCTACACGGTATTCCCGTTGCTCTGACGGCGGGTTGGCTCAAGGAGCATGGATATTCCTACTCAAAGGATTTTATCAATGCCGTCCTCCGAAATGAAGCCTACATTGGGAGGATTACCTTGCAAAAGTTCTTTGTAGAAAATCATCGGTCGCATAAACCCGTCAGGAATATTGGACAGTTGCCGAGATATGTTATCGAAGAAAATCACGAGCCGATAATCAACCGAGAAGTCTTTGAAGAAGTACAGCAACGGCTGCAAACGGACGAAGATTTCAAACGCTCATTTTCCCGTCCGACAAAGAAACCGTTTGGCTACAGGTGGGCAAATGACAAATACGAAATTGTCCCGGAGGAAGCGGAGGCAGTCAAGCTGATGTACCAATATTACGCCGAAGGTTGGTCGCTTTCTGCTATTTCAAGGGAAATGGAAAAGCAAGGATACCATACTCGTACGGGCAAATTGTCAAACCGCATTGTTGATAGGGTTTTGGATAGCGATTTTTATATCGGAGGCAATCAGGTGAAGGGGCAATACGCTTATGAAAGCGAGTTTGAGCATGAGCCGATTGTGGGGATGGAATTATTCGATATCGTTCAAAAACGTCGAGCGGCTGTGCTGAAACAGCAGGAAAAACGAGTGGAAACAAGGAGGCGAGCTGACAATGAGAAACGTAACGGTAATCCCGGCAAGCGTCAATAAATTTACGGAAATTCCGCTGGCAATTCCCCGAAAAAAGAAAGTGGCGGCTTATGCGAGAGTTTCCACGGACGAGGAAGAACAACAGACCAGTTATGCCGCTCAATGCGACTACTACGAACGGTACATAAAAAGCCGCTCGGATTGGGAATTCGTCAAGGTATATGCTGACGAAGGCATTTCCGGCTGCTCCACCAAAAACAGAGTCGGATTTAACCAAATGGTGAAGGATGCCTTGGACGGAAAAATTGACATCCTGCTCGCAAAATCGGTCTCGCGTTTCGCAAGGAACACCGTTGATTCCCTCACGACTATTCGAAAATTAAAAGAGCATGGCGTGGAGGTTTGGTTTGAGAAAGAGAACATAAAAACCTTCGACCCCAAAGTGGAAATCCTGCTCACGATTTTGGCGAGTTTGAGCCAAGAGGAAAGTCGCTCAATTTCCGAAAATGTAAGCTGGGGCATCAGAAAGAAAATGGCTGACGGTAAGTTTAGCCTCGCATATTCCCGATTTCTCGGTTATGATAAAGGAGAGGACGGGACGCTCGTCATTAACGAGGAGCAAGCCAAGATTGTCCGCAGGATTTATGGAATGTTTTTGAAAGGACTTTCTCCATACGGTATCGCTAAAGCATTAACCGAGGACGGCATTAAAACCATCACGGGCAAAGACAAGTGGCACGCCGTAACGATTCGAGGAATTTTGACCAACGAAAAAATCTGCGGCTCGGCAAGATTGCAGAAAACATACACGCCGGACTTCCTGACGAAAAAAGCAGTAAAGAACATTGGGCAAGTGCCGAGCTACATGGTAGAAAACAGCCACCCTCCAATTATCGAACCTGAAGTTTTCGACACGGTGCAAAGATTGCTGGCAGAACGGAAGCGGGGGAAAAACCGATTGAGTTCCGTCAGCATTTTTTCCAGCAAACTTAAATGCACAGATTGCGGTTCTTGGTTTGGTTCTAAAGTTTGGCACAGCAATGATAAATACCGCAAAGTGGTCTGGCGGTGCAATCACAAATACGGCGGCAAGAAATGCGAAACGCCGTCATTCACCGAGGAAGAAATCAAAGAGATGTTTATCAAAGCGGCGAATATCATCATAGAAGGAAAAGCCGAGATATTGGTCACCTACGAAACCATCAAGGACAAACTTTTCTCAACGGCAAAACTTGAAGCCGAGCAGACGGAATTGGAGAGCGAACTGAGCGTCACGGCAAAGCTTGTGCAGGACACCATCAGCGAAAACGCTCGTATTGCCCAAGACCAAGAGGAGTACGAGAAACGCTACAATGCCCTCGTCGCAAGATACAACAAAGCCAAAACAAGGCTTGACAAAGTGCAGGAACTTATCGCCGATAAGAAAACCCACCGTGACAAAATGGAGATGTTCCTGCGGCGACTGAGGAATCTTGATTTAATCGACAAGTTTGATGATGACCTTTGGCTCTCGATGGTGGACTTTATCGAAGTAAGAACAAAGGAGGACGTAACCTTTCATTTCAAAGACGGGAGCGAAGTGAGGCTGAACTGTTAAAAAAAGCTGACGCACGGTTTTGATGCGTCAGCTTTTTTTGATTTGCGGCAATCAGCGGTTCACCGCAACAAAGTTTGACCTTTTGATTTTGACACCCCCAAAAATGTCAGAGTAGGAAAAGTTTCAGAGTTCAAAGGAAAAATGTCAGCGTATCAAAGTAATCAGTCAAGGGGAACACTTCATAAGTATTATGTCGAGCCTTGCGCAGGAGGAAAGCCGGAGCATTTCGGAGAACGTCACTTGGGGGCAAAGAAAACGATTCGCCGACGGGAAAGTCGGTTTTGCTTACAGCAGATTTCTCATTTGGACAAAGATAAGGAAACGGGGAAAATCGTAATAAACCCAGAACAAGCGGAAACCGTGAAATTGATCTATCATCTGTTTCTCGAAGGGATGACTCCACACTCTATTGCCGCAGAACTGACAAGCCGAGGAATAAAAACTCCGGCGGGAAAAGATGTGTGGAATCAGCAGACGGTGCGGTGGATTTTATCCAAACCTGACATCTTCGATTTGAGACAAAGACATAACCGCCCGGACGCAAGAAAGCCCTTGGAATCAGCGAATCTGCTGGCTCCAGGGGCTTTTTCTTTTATGCCATGTTCACCCGGCTGCACCGGAACGGTGTGCTTTGCGGAGGCTGGTTTTCTACTTCCCAGAATCCGTGAAATACGATATACGTAATATGTCGTAGAGCCGCATCATATCA
>CALGGN010000095.1 GCA_937915915.1 uncultured Selenomonas sp.
CGACCAAGGAGGAGAACATCTCCTACCAAACGCCCACCATCACGGCGAAGGCAATCTATCGTCTGTCGGACGGCAATTCCTACACTTATGCCGATACCGAAAGCGGCTACGAAAACACCGATGACGCATGGTATTCCAATGTCTGACGGGAGGGATAGCTTATGGACGCAAATATTGAAGATATTGCTCCCGTCAATCCGCAGTTAATCATCGGCGGCAAAGCCGTTAAACCTGCAAGTCCCAAGATGCGGGTCTGGCGGGAGTTCCTTGCCTTCTTCGACCAAGACAAGGGACAGATGCCGATTGACGATTTTCTCGACGCTCACATCAATCTCATTGTGTTGGCTTTCGGCAAGCCGGAAGTGACCAAGGAAGCCGTGGAGGATGCCTTGGAAATCTGCGAGGTTGTCCCCTTCACGAGAGAATTATTCCGTTGGCTGCAATCACAGACCTTTGCCAAACTGGTGAAACTCCCAAACGCCGAAACGGGGACGGAGCAATAGACCTGTCCCCATATCAGAATATCCTGCTCTATTATTACTTCGGCCAATAAATATCGCGACAAATTCGATAATTTGTGATATACTATCTACATGGAAACAGTTAGCTTAAAAAAGGTGGATGCAAAAACAAGAGAGTATATCAAAAAACGAGTCATTCACCTTTACGAGAAAAAAACAAAATATGCTGTGATAGCAGATACTCTTAACATTTCATATGATGCGGTTAGTCGTATTGTGCGCTCCTACAAACAGAATGGCTGCCTGTTAAAAGAAAAGACAAGGGGACGAAAAAAAGGAGAAAAGCGAACATTGTCCGTCAAACAGGAAAGGGAGATCCAGCGCCTCATTATCGACAAGTATCCGGATCAAATGAAACTTGGTTTTGCGTTATGGACGCGTGCAGCTGTAAAGGAATTGATTCAGCGGCTGTACGGCATCCATATGCCCATGCGAAGCATATCGAACTATCTCAATCGGTGGGGCCTTACTTGTCAACGTCCTGCGAAGAGGGCAATCAGCCAGGACGATGTGAAAAGGAAGACGTTTATGGAGAAGGAATACCCTGCCATAGCAAAACGAGCGAAGAAAGAGAATGCCGTCATCTACTGGGGTGACGAGACCGGCATCAACAATCAGGAATATTATATGCGAGGTTTTTCACCCCGTGGCATTACGCCTGTCCTGAAAGTTACACCAAAACAAGAGAAAATCAATATGATTTCTGCCGTCAGCAACCATGGATTATGCAGGTTCATGTGTTACGAGGACAGTATGACGCAACAGAGGTTCATCGAATTCATGAAGCGACTTGTGAAAGATGCCAAGAGAAAGGTGTTCTTCATCGTTGATAACTTGAAGGTTCATCACGGGAAAATGGTGCAGGCGTGGCTGAAAGAACGAAAGAATTCCATTGAAGTATTCTACATCCCTACGTATTCTCCAGATCTCAATCCAGACGAGTATTTGAACCACATGCTGAAACAAGATGTCCACTCTGGCGTGCTTCCGAAAAACAAAGATGATCTTCATAAAAAGACGTACTCTTTTATGCGTGGACTTCAAAATAGCAAAAATCGAGTGAGGAAAATTTTCGATCACAAGAAGTTGTCATACATCAAAAAATGCCATGCTTAGTGTTGAATCGAAATACGCGATTTTTTATGGCCGGAGTAATAATATGCCCCGATATGCCCTATTATGCCACTTTTACACTTTCCGACAATTCAGACACGTCTTTGGCGAGGTCGGCACAATGCGGCATAACACGGCGTATCACGGCATATCTGGAAGGAGAATCACTATGACCAAGATACTTTTCGTTTGCCACGGCAATATTTGTCGCTCGCCAATGGCTGAGTTCGTTATGAAGGATATGGTGCGCAAGGCCGGATTGGAGCATGGAATCCTTGTGGATTCCAAGGCGTGCCGTACCGATGAGATTGGTTCCGATACCTATCACGGTACGAAAAACAAACTGCGTGAAGAAGGTATCCCCTTTGAGCCCCGCCATGCCTGTCAAATTACCGCAGCCGATTATGACACGTACGATTACATCGTCGGTATGGATGAAGAAAATATGCGGGATTTGCAAAGACTGACCAAGGGAGATCCACAAGGGAAAACCCATCGGCTGCTGGAATTTGCCGGAGAAAGCCGCAATGTTGCCGACCCTTGGTACACAGATGACTTTGATGCTACCTATCGCGATGTGCAAAAAGGCTGTGCTGCACTTCTCGACCAATTGAGGTCATAGCTGGATTTATGCTGCGTTAGGTGGGAGCCTAAAGCTCCCACTGAATAGGTCGCATTTTACAGCTTATGTCCGACCGGGTGCATTTGCCGGAATGTGTAAACCACCTCAAAACCGAGCTCATCCCGCAGGACTGCCCTCGCCTCGTTCATGTGATCTGCCAGATACTTCGTGGAATGGGCATCGGAGCCGATGGTGATGGCCTGCACCCCAAATTCCAACCCCCGCCGAAGGGTGATGCGGTCACCGTATTTCTCATCCATTTCCCGAAATTTGTCAAAGTACCTTGGGTAATCCACATTTGCCAAAGGTTCCAATTCGTCTGCCGGAGTTCCCACGCCATCCCCGCCACGGTGCGCAATATCCCCCTCGTCCCAGTCTTTCTTGATGCCGTAATCCACATGGTCGGTAAAACAAATCTCATCCAGCCCCAAAGCCATCCCCTGCCGAATCTGGTCTTCCATCGGTTCTCTGGAATCATCGCTGAAATCCGTATGCACATGGTAAAGCCTCATACTCACCACATTTTTCACAGCGAGCTATTGTTAGTTCGGGGTTTAACACACCATCAGGATGATGGATGAGAAACTCCTTAACATCATCGCCTAAATTTCCCCGTTTTCCCTCTGCCTGAGTATGTGCATATACCCGTGGATAAGCAAAGCCTACTCCTAATTTTAACTCCACAGTATAGCGACACTTAGGGCAACGGAATTTATAAACTGCGCCCATTGCCAAAACACTCCCAACCTACAGTATCCATGCTCTCATTCCTTTTTCAGCAAGCCATTTTTAGCATTGCGTTTCACGATGTCGGTTTCTGTAAAGTCAGTGGCAATAGCTGCTAAGTCTCGAAGTTCCTTGACTTTCGTGCCTTCTTTACGCTGATGGGTCTTGGCACTCATTTTCGCCCCATGCACAGGGACGCTGGTAATCGGGAATAAGGAAGGCTGATGACTTCATCCTATCGAAAACAAAGGGGCGAGAGGTCGCTTGCCATGCGACATTTTACGATTGGCTGCGAAGATGCTTGTTCACGCCGGTAAACATGGTGTGGAAAGCCCTGCGATCGCCATTTACGGCTGTGACATATTTTCTCCACCGCCGCAGCACGTCCTTCAGCGGCCCGTCCAAATAGGAGTATGCCTTGTCCTTTATCCATTCAGGAATGCCGTAGGCCGCTTCGGCAATGCTCCCGGTGATAGCCGCCAGCGTATCGCTGTCACCGCCGAGGGAGATGGCGTTTCTTATGGCATCCTCAAAATCCGTGCTTTCCAAGAAAGCGATAATGGCCTCCGGCACCGTGCCTTGACAGGTTTCGTTGAAGCTGTAGCTTGGTCGAATCTCGTTAAGCGTCC
>CALGGN010000096.1 GCA_937915915.1 uncultured Selenomonas sp.
GCCAGCCGCAGCAGACGCGGACGCAGGGAAAGAGCCTCCGCAGCCTGTCGTGAAGCCCTATGAACTGCCCAAGGTGGAATATCTCCTTTCCAAGCGTGTGAAGAAAAAAAACGCGGCAGTGGAGATGGAGATCCAGGAAAATGCGGTCAAGCTGCAGCAAACCTTGGAGGATTTCAAGGTCAAGGCGCGTATCATCAATGCCTGTCACGGGCCTGCGGTCACTCGCTACGAGGTGGAGCCAGCACCGGGCGTCAAGGTCAGCAAGATAACGAATCTTGCCGAGGATCTTGCCTTGAGCCTTGCGGCATTTTCCATCCGCATCGAGCCGATTCCGGGCAAGGCGGCCATCGGTATCGAGGTGCCGAACCGTGAACTGGAAGGCGTCCAGCTGCGGGAGGTGTTGGAGGCGCCGGAATTCGAGGCGGCGGCATCCAAACTCACCGTGGGGCTGGGAAAGGATATCGGGGGGCAGGCCATCTTTGCGGATCTTGGCAAAATGCCCCATCTGCTGGTCGCCGGCGCGACAGGTTCGGGCAAATCCGTCTGCATCAATACCTTGATCACCAGCATCCTCTTCAAGGCAAAGCCCGATGAGGTGAAGTTCATCCTCATCGATCCGAAGATGGTGGAGCTTTCCGGATACAACGGGATCCCCCACCTCATGGTGCCGGTGGTCATTGACGCGAAGAAGGCTGCTTCCGTTCTGAACTGGGCGGTGCAGGAGATGGAGAAGCGCTACGCGAAATTCGCGGAGAAGGTCGTGCGCAACATGGCGACCTACAATGAGCACTTCCCCGAGGACAAGATGCCTGCCATTGTCATTATCATCGATGAGCTTGCCGACCTTATGATGGCGGCTCCTCATGATGTGGAGGATGCGATCTGCCGTCTGGCCCAGAAGGCCCGTGCGGCGGGAATCCATCTTGTGCTTGCCACCCAGCGCCCTTCCGTGGATGTCATCACGGGCATCATCAAGGCGAACATTCCCTCCCGCATTTCCTTTGCGGTTTCCTCCCAGATCGATTCCAGGACCATTCTCGATATGAGCGGGGCGGAAAAGCTTCTGGGCAAGGGCGACATGCTCTTTTTCCCCATCGGTGCTTCCAAGCCGCGCCGCGTGCAGGGCGCATTTGTCAGCGATGAGGAAGTGGAGCATTTGCTAGACTTCATCCGTGCTCAGGGGCAGGAAGCCGAGCCGAACGAGGAGATCATCAATTTCACGGAACAGGCAGCGCTGGAGGAGGCAGATGCCAAGGGCAACGGAAAGAAGGACAATGCCCCCAAGGTGGATGAACTTCTGGGGGAGGCGGTGGCGCTTGTGATGAGCACGGGCATTGCGTCCGCTTCCGGTGTGCAGCGCCGTTTCCGCATCGGCTATACGCGGGCCGCAAGGCTTCTCGATACGATGGAGGAACTTCAGATCGTGGGGCCGAGTCTCGGCAGCAAGCCAAGGGAGATCCTGATGACCAGCGAACAGGCCATGGCAACCGTGGAACACGCGGTAAGCGGGGCTTAAGGAATCACTGATTAATTCAGTCGCCCATCTTGACGCATCTTGCATGTCCTTCCTGTGTCGACAAATCCTCGACATAGCACCACTATGACTGCGGTTTGTCTCCTTGGGAGGAACATGCAATCTACGCCAATCTGGACGACTTCATTTAATCAGCGCTTCCTTAACATTCAGATTTTTTTCATGAACCTGCAAAAATGAAATGATATAATAGTCTCAATCGTGGCAATATGATGAAACGGAGGTCTTAGTCATGGTATCAGATGCAGATAAGAGGGAGATCCGCCGTGTGGCAGAGCTTCGCAGGGCTTGCGAGGGCAGCGGGGTGACGCTGGTTGAGTTCCAGATGACGAAAATTGCAGAGGAGCTGGAGCGGCTGCGTATGATGCAGGAGAAAAACAACAAGTAGTTAGGGCTTTTCGGTGCGGTGAAGGCACGAAGATGCAATGACGCGAAATACGTTGAACATTGGGCTGATGCACGCCGCAGGCGCTGCATCAGCTTTTTGCTGCGAAATCTTAGCGCATCAAGCCCATTAGGGCGCAGATGAGGTTAGTTTTCGTGTAAGGGCGTAGTGAAAAACACCGTTTTTCACGGAGTTTTTTGCGCAAAAGATTGACAAGAAAACGTTGCTGTAATACTATGGGATTGTTGTGTTCAGGATACATTTTGATGTATCTTTTTTAATGAGAGGAAGTATCTGAAGAATGAGTACGAATGAAAAACTGCGGAATATCGCGATCATTGCCCACGTCGATCATGGCAAGACAACGTTGGTGGATGCGATGCTGCGTCAGAGCCATATTTTCCGGTCGAACGAGCAGGTGGAGGAGCGCGTCATGGACTCCGGGGATCTGGAGCGTGAGCGCGGCATCACGATCCTGTCGAAAAATACGGCCGTCATGTACAATGGCATCAAGATCAATATTGTGGATACGCCGGGCCATGCGGATTTCGGCGGCGAGGTGGAGCGCGTGCTGAACATGGTGGATGGCGTGCTGCTGTTGGTGGATGCCTTCGAGGGACCCATGCCCCAGACGAAATACGTGCTTCGCAAGGCCTTGGAGCAGAAACTGAAGCCCGTTGTGGTCATCAACAAAATCGACCGCCCCGACCAGCGTGTGGATGATGTCTATGATGAAGTGCTGGAGCTTTTCATGGAGCTGGACGCAGACGACGATCAGCTGGATTTCCCGGTCATCTATGCGACGGCGCGTGATGGCATTGCAAAATATGAGATGGACGATGACAGCGACAATCTCACTCCTCTGATGGAAACCATCGTGGAGAAAATCCCCGCGCCTCAGGGCAATCCCGACGGGCCGCTCCAGATGATGGTCACGACGCTGGAGGCCGATGAGTATGTGGGGCGTGTGGCAGTCGGGCGCATCATTCGCGGCAAGGTGAAGGAGAACCAGACCGTTGTGCTCATCAACGGCGATCAGGAGACCAAGGCCAAGGTCGGCAAGGTATTTACCTATGAGGGACTGAGCCGAGTCGAGACACCGGAAGCCGGCATGGGCGAAATCGTGGCGCTGACGGGACTGGGGGAGGTCAGCATCGGCTATACGGTGGCGGATGCCGAGAAGCCGGAAGCGCTTCCGACCATCAATATCGACGAGCCGACGCTTTCCATGACCTTTGGCGTCAATACCAGCCCCTTTGCAGGCCGCGAGGGGCAGTTCGTGACCTCCCGCCATATCCGTGACCGCCTGTTCAAGGAAGTGGAGACGAATGTGAGCCTCCGCGTGGAGGAAACGGATTCTGCGGATGTGTTCAAGGTGTCCGGGCGCGGGGAGCTCCATCTTTCCATTCTCATCGAGACCATGCGCCGCGAGGGCTATGAATTGCAGGTGGGGAAGCCGGAGGTCGTCTACAAGACCATCAACGGACAGCGCTGCGAGCCGATCGAGAACCTTACCGTCGAAGTTCCGCAGGAATACATGGGCACGGTCATGGAGTCCCTGGGGCAGCGGAAAGCGGAGCTTTCCAACATGACGGAGGTCTCCGGCTATATGCGTATGGAGTTCGTGATCCCGGCGCGCGGGCTGATCGGCTTCCGTTCGGAACTTCTGACCAGCACGAAGGGCAACGGCATCATGAACCATGTCTTTCATGGCTATGTGCCCTACAAGGGGGATATCCCGGGACGCTCCCGCGGTTCCCTTGTGGCATTTGAGCAAGGTGAGACGACGGGCTATGGCATCTTCACCCTGCAGGATCGCGGTACGATGTTCATTTCGCCCGGCCAGCAGGTCTATGAGGGCATGATCGTGGGCGAGAACTCCCGCGAGATGGATATTGACATCAATCCCTGCAAGAAGAAGAATGTCTCCAATATGCGGACGTCCTCGTCGGATGAAGCAATCCGCCTTGTGCCGCCCCGTATCCTGAGTCTGGAACAGGCATTGGAGTACATCAACGAGGATGAGCTGGTGGAGGTCACGCCGGAAAACATCCGCCTCCGCAAGGCGATTTTGGATCGCACGGTACGCGGCCGTGCCGCCAAGAATGCCCGCAAATAAGCGCATCTTGCTCATTCCGATTTTTTTCGATTCAGCTTTGAGAGAAGCAGATATTTTTTAGGGAAACGCTGATTAAATGAGCTTTTGTCATTGTCGAAGGATTTTTCTGTCAG
>CALGGN010000097.1 GCA_937915915.1 uncultured Selenomonas sp.
AAGTATCTGCAAGATTCTCTACCTTAATCATAGTTCCACTGATACTAATCTCTCCTAAAACTGCAAGAGAACTCTGCACCGGCTTTCCAAGAGCTATTGAACAAAGCGCAATAAGTGTAGGCAATGCAAGAGAACTTGTCATGCCAAGGCCTTGTAAATCTTGATAATTAATAACAAAGTCCTTTGTTCCTACTCCAATAGCTCCGCTTATACGACCGGCATTAGCTTTTAAGAAGCTATATGCTGTATTAGTCGCTTCTTTACAATCTCTATCTGTTCCAAGTCCAGTCCTATCGAATTTTCCATTGCCAGGAAGCATCTGGGATTCTAAGCGAAATACTCCAATCATTCCAGATTTACCATGCGAAACAGTATATACCTGTCCTGGATTCATCATGCCTTCAGGAATGAACTTCCCACCGCCCTGCTCTGGCACTGAGACATAATGTTCTTCAAATGTCTCGTTATCTATATATGAGAAATTGACATCATAAAATTCCATGCCACCAAGCTTTTTAAGCTGTTCCTTTACTCTGCGGCGCATTTCAAGTGAAATCTGAATAATCTCTTCCAGCTGCTCCTTGGTAAATTCTCCATCTGGATAAACAATCTTTATAAGACCACCTACCATCTTACGAACAGCAATAGTATCTCTCTGATTCAGGTTTTTCCCTAAACGGAAATACTTCTCAATAGCATCACCATACTGTTCCTTACGAAGCTCTCTAATGAACTCTGCAAGATAATCTGTGATGAAGCCATAATCATTAGTGAAATGCTCTGGCCTAAACTTGGGAATCTCCCATCCCGGCAGATAGCAATGCACACGGTCAAGGAATGCCGTATCCGTCCCAATCTCCGGCGGGAACGGCTCAAAAAGACTGCTGGTCTTTAAGAGAACATCCACACTCTGATTGATATTGCCCACGAATACCATCGAGGCTGAAGCGGCTTTTTCTTCCTTGCCACGGGCGAAAGAATCAGAGGCCATGTAGTCCTTCATGATTTGGATACCGTCTTTATCCTTGAAATGGATACCAGCCACCTCATCAAAGGCTGCGCAATCCCATAGCCCAACCAAGCCTACGGTCTTTCGTGCCATATTATAGAAGAAATTGGCTACCGTGGATTATCCCCCAGACACGAGGATGCATAAAATCCATTTTCTGTTCCTCCGTAATTTAGGGTGTGTTGATAAACGGAAACTGCGCGATACAGCGAGACAGTTTTTCGTATGGCAAGGAAGTGAAGCCGCAGTCGTAGCGACGCGAAGCTAGTCCTTTAGGGCAGAGCTACGTCAAGGTTTCACTGACGCAGGCAGACGGAAAAATGGCCGCTGTAGCGTGCAGGTGGAGTTTATCAACACGCCCTTAGCTGAAGAAATCAAACTCATCCACCGCAAAGGCAATGTCAATCTGAAATTCTTCACGGGATATAGGCAGACCGTCCTCATCGGCAATCACGAGATAATAGGTTTCTGTGCTGTCGTACTTGAGGGATTTCAAGTTGAAACCAACCCGGAAAGTACGCCCATCGGCGGCTTCCTCGGTTTTGTCCGCAATAATGCGAGGCACATCGCTGACTTGTTTGCCTGCGCTGTCCGTAAAATACAACTGATAGGTCGCCGCACGGAAATTTGCCTGTACTGCCTCTTTTTGGTAAAAAGTCAGCGATAAAATCATATTGCTGATTTTGCGGCTGGCCGACAGCAGACAGATGGTCACGGGCGTTACATCGTATTTTGCTTTGTTCTTTTTGTATTCCTTGGAATCGTTGCGGAGGAAACGGTAATCAATGAGCGGCACGACCATTTCCTGTAAGCTGATGCCGCCATGCACAAAATTCAAGCCACCGCCCTTCATTTTGATACGGATACTTCCACGGGGAGCAAAGGCATCATACTCTGTGTCTCCGTCCAAAAACTTCACGGGGAGCAGATACTCCGGGACAGCACCTTTTCGCATGATGGCGTAACGGCGGGCAACTTCCACATCTTGGTCGCCGGTGGTGTTTTTGTCCACCTTATCATCTTCTCGCAGAGGATTAATGGTATAGAGAAAACCGTGGTCAGAGGTAATGAGGATATGCGTCCCGCTGAATTCGCCGGTGATAATCCGCGCCATATTCTTTATCTCACCAATGGCATCCCCGCAAGCCTCAAATACAGAGTTTTCCGAGTGACCAGCCTCGTCAATGGTATCGTGGTAAATATACACCACGTCCATGCCACGCACCAGTTCCCCCCGCTCCGCTCGTTTCATGCCGATGATATCTTTGTATTTTAGGGCGATGCTTTTGGGCTTGGCAGATTTTAATAGTTTGTCCCGATTTCCCGCCTCTGTGGATTCGCCGTCGGCGAACACCGAAAGTTTGTCGGATTTTAGTTCAACCGATAATTCTTTATGGGGCAGGAGTGCCGCCATGCCAAATTTCGTAACGGTGGGGAAGATTCCCTGCATGGCGCTTAGTTCCACTTTGCTCTGGGTTTCCCGGCGCAAAACCTCAGCAAGCTCGGCGGCCACCTCATAGCGCATGGCATCGGAAATGATGACATACACTCTGGAGTCCGACGGCGCAACCTTATAACGGTAGAAATCTGTTTGCAGCGGCAAGTCAAGGATTCTGCCGTGCTCCCGCAAATTTTCAGCGATTGCATCCGACCAGTTCGCTCCCAATTCCTCCAAAAACCAGTTGACATAGATCCTTTCTACGATGTTCTTCACATCGGAGAACATATCTGATAAATCCGCATGATACGCTTTAAGGCTCGCCTCGTAGCTTTTATAGAACAAGCGGTAAAAGGTATCCATTTTATAGTAGTCGGAGGTATATTCCTCCCAGATTTTCTTTGGTTCTATCGTGTGGAAACCGCCAGAGTGGTTCTTATAGAATTCCTGTATATTAGCGACTTGGTAAAGTCCTTCAAAAAAGTTTTTGACATCTTCATACCAGGCAAAAGTACGGCGTTTTTCAATCGTCTGCCTGAGATTTTTCGGGTCAATGATATTTTTCTCAACGTCCCGCATCAGATTTACAAGGATAATTTCGTTCACACAGGGGAAAACTTGAGTATTTACGAGGTCAGCCACGGTCAGTTTCATGAACCGCTCGTGAAGGTTCGCCCTTTCCTCGACAAATTCCGCAATCTCGTGCAGGGCATCGCCGTCCTCGGCATAAAGCCAATCCGAAACGAAGTCATAGCAGTATGCCTGATGAGGAGCAGAAATATATTCTCCCAATCCTGCCATAAGTTCCTGTCGGATGGTACGGGTGGCTGCTGTCAGCACGATATGAACAGCCAGTCGACCGATGTCGTTTTCTTCATATTGATAGCCTGTGCCTTGGGCGACCATACGCCAAAAAGCCTCGTCAACCTCATAATTTACAAAGTCCTGCCAGAGATGATTTTCTGCGGCGTTTAATCCGCCACGAAGAACAGCCTTGATGACAGCGGCAGGCTTTGCATCTTTTATCCCCGCCAAAGCCGCCATAATGGATAGCTGTACCCCTGCGGCAGTGGTGGGAATATGCGTCTGCGCCATAATTTTTTTGCGGCGTTCCTTGGCGTTCATGAATTTCCGGTAGGGCTTGATGGCACTCCGAAGTCCTGCCGTCTGCGGCAGTCCCATTTCGCTCATCCATATGGAAATGAGGTCAGCGCGGAACTCCTCGCTGTAAAGCTCAATATCAAGGAGCCAGTTATCCTCCGGCGTTTCATAGGAAATGGGTGAGTAGAGGAGATAGTTGCTGTCCGGGTCATCCACGCCAAGGAGCTTTTTCACGGCAAAGTAATTCGTCCCCGTGAGAACGGCGATTTTGGCGTTGCGGAGCTGTATCTCCGCTAACTTATCCTCAAACTCTTTCTCCTCGTCATGCCAAACGATAATGCGCCGCTTATAAAACTCCGGCAAAGGCTCGGCAAAACGTCGATTCAGGTCGGCGGTAATCTGTTCTGTATCCATATCAATCCTCATCACTGAATTTTTCTTCCGACGGCCATGGATGGCCTAGTGTCGACGGCGGCGCAGGATGCGCCGTCTACTCGTCGACCAAGAGGCGCATCAAGGCTTCCTTGTCCGGCAGGACAAGCTCATAGTTGCTGGCAAAAATCTGGGTGTTGTCTTTTGGGAGTGTCATTTCCACCACGGCATCGTTTTTCTTCTTGCAGAGCAGGATGCCCACCGTGGGATTTTCAGTGGGGAGTTTCACCACTCGGTCGTAGTAGTTCACATACATCTGCATTTGTCCCAAGTCCTGATGAGTGATGTCGCCGATTTTCAGGTCAACGAGGACAAAGCATTGAAGCAGACGGTTGAAGAATACCAAATCCACATAGAAATGCTGTTCGTCAAAGGTCAGCCGGACTTGCCGTCCCACAAAGGTATAGCCCTTGCCAAGTTCCAAGAGGAAGTTCTGGAGTTCGTCAATGATGCGCTGCTCCAAGTCGGACTCCGAATAGCGACTGTCCTCCTTGAGTCCCAGAAACTCCAAAATATACGGGTCTTTCACGATGTCCTCCGGGCGTTCGACAATCTGCCCCTTTTGTGACATCTCGGAGATAGCCTTTTTGTCACGGGAGAGCGCCAGTCGCTCATAGAGTGCGGAGTTGAACTGTCGCTTCATTTCCCGTAGGCTCCAACGCTCCTTTGCTGCCTCGGTTTCGTAGAATTGACGCTCTTGGGGATTGTTGATTCGCATAAGAAACAGATAGTGCGACCAGCTCAAGGTGAATTTCGCAGACGCTGTCTGCGGTTTTTGATTCTTGGCTACCAATTCCGCAGACACTGTCTGCGGAATTGACGGAGCGGCTTCAGAAATCCGAGACGGCATTTCGGATTTTCCAGACGGTGTTTGGAAAGTTGGAGAATACACGAGGTAAAACTGGCGCATCTGCTCCAAATTGCGTTCAGAAAATCCTTTGCCAAACCGCTCCGTCAGCCGCTTCGCCAAGTCGGGAATCAATTTTGCCCCGTATTGCGCCCGTTTCTTCCCCTTTTGCTCATGCTCCACAATTATGCGGCCTATTTCGTAGTAGGTAGCAGTCATGGTGGAGTTGACCGTGGTGACGATATGCTGTTTGGCGTTTTCAATCAGGAGGGCGATTTGCTCTGCCAAGCGGTCATTACCGTCCATGTTCTTTAATTCTTTACTCATCTCACACCTCACTTGATTTTGGCCAGCATATCTTTAAAGATGGCATAATTATGACTCAGGCTGTTATCAAATGGACTATGAAGATGTACCCAACTGGCTGATTGGCTTTATTGGGAACTGTCCGTAAGTTGTATCGTCATTCCATTCATTGATATTTACGACATTCACAGAATCAATCAGCTTAATGCCTGTGCCAGCCAGTTCCTGTAATTTGAATGGAAGGCGTTCTTTTAGGCGATTTCGTAACATTTTGCGGGAAGCAGGATCACCCTTTGGATACTCTAGCACAAAAATATAGTGTATGGGCTTTTCTTTTCCCAATAATCGTAGGTAATGCAAAGAATCATAGTATTTACTGACAATTTTATTACATTTGTCCTGCTGAAAAGGATTATATTCATTGTCTTCAGTTACGTGTTCACGTGCTTCCGGTACATTTGCATTTTTATATTCTACCAAAAGAATGCTATCTACCGTTTCGATTATAAAATCAGCATCGCATAGTATATCTGGTAATTTGCACTCATGATAGACTTTATGTATTTCATCACTTGCCCAAATTGCATTTCTACAATCCATCCCGTAGTTTTTCTTCTCTTCTATCAAAAAATCAGGCATGATTTCACCTCACATATCATATATCTCGTCTAGAAGTTTATTGAACGCGGCAATGATAGCGTTATTTTTCAAGTCGGCAAATTTATACGCCTTATCGTATCGCAGCTCTCCTGTATTATTGTCATGCGAAAGGGAATGGAACGCAATACTATCTTCCGCTGTTTTCTTTACCTCAAAATAGTTTGCAATCATGTAGTCATGCGTCGAAATAAAAATCTGTACGCCCTTGCGCTGAAGTTCTAACAGCATCTCTACAATGGTAGAGATATATGTAGGGTTGATATTTGCCTCAGGTTCATCCCAAAAGAGAATAGACCCCTTCTCCAAGGTTCCGTTTTTCACAAGTTGCCATAGAAGAGCCATTTTGCGAATCCCCTCTGCAACAAGATTAAACTCCTGCTTGGAGCTGCCGTTAATAAGATAAAATTCATCGCGCTTGACATCGTATTGTACTCTTCCATGGGTTATTTCTTGAATGCGTTTAAGCATTGCGTCCTTGGTTGCGTTATTTCTGCCAGTAGAAATATCTATTTTGGCTGCATTGATGATATCTAAATAGGTATCGTCAAAACGAACATTATTCTTCTCTGATGCTGCATTTAGGTTATAACTATGGGACAGTATCTCTTTAGCGGGAATAAAAATGCTGCTTAAACCTGCATACGACTCTTCCCAACCACTTTCACCAGTTACATCCGCATCCCATTTTTTTGTTTTGCCATGAAATGATACGGTTATAATTCTCTCTTGAGTTACATCAGGATTGCCTGCAGCAACACGAATCATCGCACTACGGTTTCCTTGCTTCCTTGTAATGAGACGCGAAATCTTGTAATCATCGGGGAGCATTGTTGAAACCAGTTTGTAGGCGAAGGATGTCTTCTTATTGACACTTTGACAAGCTGAGTACAACACCTTCATAATATGCGTTTTTCCTGTTCCATTTTCACCAATGAACAAATTGATACCGGGACTAAACTCCATTTGATGATTTTCAAATACCGTGTAATTCTCAAGTTTAATCTTTTTGATAATCATTGCTCTCTCCTCACTTTATCTTCGTACCACAGGCACTAGGGAAACACTGATTAAAGTGGTCGTCCAGATTGACGTGGATTGCTTGTTCCTCCCAAGGAGACAAACCGCAGTCATAGTGGTGCTATGT
>CALGGN010000098.1 GCA_937915915.1 uncultured Selenomonas sp.
ATCCAATTTTCAGGTGCTTCTGTGAAACTGGCATATCTGTTTCACGGATTCAGGTCAAGTCAACCATAAGTTCATCACACAGGGGCATCGCAAACGCCCCCTTCCTGATTGGGAATGAAATACTTGGCATAGATTCCGGCGATAATAGGTACATCTGAAAAATCGGCTGCGCATAAGGAAATATGGCTTGTATCATAAGAGAGATATTGCTTATCCGATTGTAAACTCTTATGTCCCATCATTTCTGAAATCGTACCAAGAGGCACTCCTTCCACGGAAAGTTCGGTGGCAAATGAACGACGCAAGCTATGAAATGCTCGCCCTGGCTTCTTTGGAACGCCGGCTAATTTTCGATACTTTTCGAGAATCCCATTCAGCGCGTTAGGACTCGATAATTTTCGTATGGGCAATGTCAGCACTAAAAATATTTCTCGAAATTCACATTTTGGTCTTGCTTCCAAGATATAATCTGCCAATGCATTCATGACGACATTGTTCAACGGAAGCGTTATGGGCGTAGTTGTCTTTTTTTGTACAACCGATACAATTCCTTTTTTCCAGTCGACATCCTCAAAACGCAGATGTGCAATATCGCTGGCACGAAGGCCGGTATTAAAGGCCAGCAATATTATGGCAAGATCACGTTTTCCGAATGGAGTTGTTGTGTCTATGGAAGAGACAATTTTTTCAATCTCCTCATGTGTAAACGACGGAATAATATGGGAGGATCTGCCTCGAGCAGATAACAAAGACAGATTCAATTGTATTTGGGCAAGATGGTTTTCTTTTAAATATGCAGACAGATACTTCAATGCCCGGAAGGCCGTGTCCATACTTCCTTTATGGGTAGTTGAAATATTATCCATGAAATGGAAAAAGGTATCTGTCTTGACTGCCGATAACTCAATGCCTTGCTGCTCGATGAAACAAAAGAAATGCCGCATAACAGCGCCGAGATCCCTACGGGGTCCCATTGAAGTAACTTTGTTGGCATTAAGAGTTTTCCACACAATTTGCTCGTTTTCAGGGGAAGGAACATATTTCCTTTTTCGCGCACGCCGTGCAAAATTCGCAGTCCCTGTTTCTGCAAAGGAGATTAAAAGACGAACTACTCTATCCACATTAACGAAATATAGGTAGGAAATCTCACCTCTCTCATGTCTTGCCCTAAAATTCTCCCGATAACGCTCCAAGACATCTTTACAGTAGTAGCCATTACATTCTTCTGCGCATAATTTGATAATCGGACCACACAGATCCACCTTGTAATGCCTCTGTGTTTCAGGAGCTACACCGTATGATGCCAGTTGGGCTGTAACGCCATCAACGACATCTTTCATTAACTGGTTCATGAATATCCCTCCTGTTATGATTTGAATCTCTATCATAACAGGAAATCCCGATATTTTTAAGCACCACCACCTATTTATGCTGGATAATACCAATTTGTCGGGATTTCATGGGAATCGGGATAACTGTCGTGAATTTTGAAGCCTATTTCCTTAAAACGCAGAGCCTGCCTAAAGGAAGTCCCGGTTTCGCTTCCCTTGACGGTAGCGTCATTGACCACCCACACTACCACGCCGCCGTCTTTGGTTACTCGGAATAATTCGTTGGCAACGGCATCAAAGTCGAAGGAATATCCCTTATATTGGCGCAGGTTATCGTATGGCGGCGAAGTGACCGTCAAATCCACGGAGCAATCGTCGAGCAAGCGCAAGCCTTCAACGCAGTCCATATTGTAAATGCAGTTTCTTTCAAGCAAGGCTGTTACCCCCTCCTTGCGCGGAGCAGTCGCTCCATCACATCGTCCTGCGGATTTGCTCCTTTGTACTCAGTGGAGCAGTTGTCCCGTACCAGCTGAAAAATCTCTCCCCACAGCCGATTGGTCTGTTTCATGTAGTTTTGGCTCATGGTCACATAAGGGCTGGGGATGGGATTTCCCGATACCGAATGTTTGCCCAAATAGCCGTATTTGCTGACAGCCTCCTCGCATTGAATCCACCTGGCCGCGCTCATGGCGTACCGTTCAAGGAGAGCCGGAGAAACAAATTCCGAGCAGCCGCGCTGCACTAACCACGCCCAAGCCTCTTTGTAAATCTCTCCGGCGGAAAGGGTAGAGCCGTCGCGCTGCACGGCAGAAAGAAAATCTTTCGGAGGCGGCATCTCCGCTCCCTCCGGTTCTGTGGCTATTTTGTCGAAATCCAGCACCGTCAGTTTTCGTTTGCCGGGATTGCCCTCGGTGATTTTATCCGCCAGTGCTTTTCGCGGTCTTCCTCCCGTGCCGGGTTGCGGACCTCTCTGTCCCATGTATGCTCACCTCCCAAGAAACTTTTTAGAAACTTATGCGAAAAACAGCCGAAACTTATGCAAAAACGGGCAAAATTTAGAGCAAAAACGGCGGTTTTTTGAGCAAAAGTTTTCGATTTTTGCCGATTTTTACCGAATAAGTTTTTGACCGGTGAATTGGTGCAATCCCTCGTAACCCCCGCCGGTATTGGATTTACGGCGATATTTCCCCGTGAAAAATCGGTCGGAAAAACTTTTTTCGCCCAACTTAAAGAAACTTTCGCGGAAATTTGCGTGAGCCCCCGTGCCGCTCAGACGGGGCGCGGCTTCCGAGGATTTTCCCTCCCCCTGCCCGGTCAGCGGTCGGATTTTTTTCGCCGATGAATTTTCTCGTGACAACTCGCGCACAGGCTCCTGAGATTGCTCTCCTCGTTCGTGCCGCCATCGGCAATGGGCTTCACATGATGCACCAGCGTCGCCATGGTCGCTCTCCCCAGCCCAAGGCACTCCTCGCAAAGCGGATGCATGGCGATGTATCTGTCGCGCACCTTTCGCCAGCCGTTTCCGTACCTCTCGTGCTGATTGTAGCCACGGGCAAAATGCTCGTAGTGCCTCTGCATAAGGCTTCGATGCTCCTCGCAGTAGCCTGTCTTGCTGTCGGTGAGATTCGGACAGCCGCCGTAGCGGCAGGGGCGT
>CALGGN010000099.1 GCA_937915915.1 uncultured Selenomonas sp.
GGTGCCACAGGCTCATCCAAGGAACATACGGAGGAGTCCCTTACGAGCTGCGGCGCAGAGGTACAGAAGGGAAATCCGCCGACGGAGCGCAAGATACAGCGCCTATTCCGCAATCCTGCCGTGAGCCGCATGATCAAGCGCTGCAATGATTTTGGCGCGGGCGGCGTGGCTGTGGCAATCGGGGAGCTTGCCGATGGCTTGGTGATCGATCTGGATGCGGTCAAAAAGAAATATGAGGGACTGGACGGCACGGAGCTTGCGATTTCCGAATCCCAGGAACGCATGGCGGTAGTGATTGATGCAAAGAATCTGGATGCGTTCGTAAAGCTGGCGGACGAAGAGAATCTGGAGGCAACGGAGGTCGCGGCCGTGACGGAAGAACCGCGGCTGGTGATGAAGTGGCGCGGAAAGCCGATCGTGCAGATGAACCGCTCCTTCCTGAATACGAACGGCGTGCGCCAGCATGTGACGGCGTGCATCGCCATGCCGGATGAGACGCATCGCTATCTGCATGAAGTTCCCGCAAAGGTCAGGGCATGCGGGCGCGATCTTGAAAAAGCGTGGCTGGAGAATCTTAAGGATCTCAATGTGTGCAGCCAGAAGGGGCTGGCGGAGCGATTCGATTCCACGATTGGCGGGAATACTGTGCTCATGCCGTTTGGAGGAAGGCGCCAGCTGACGCCTGCGGAGGGCATGGTGGCAAAGCTTCCCGTGCAGGATGGGGAAACGAATACGGCAACCGCCATGACCTTCGGACTGAATCCCGAGCTCAGCAGCTGGAGCCCGTTCCACGGCGCTGTCTACGCAGTGGTGGAATCCGTGGCGAAGATGGCGGCTTTGGGGGCAAGGACGGACAATATACGGCTGACCTTTCAGGAATACTTCGAGCGGCTTGGCAAGGCTGAGGCAAAGTGGGGAAAGCCCTTTGCGTCTCTTCTGGGCGCTCTCATGGCACAGCACGGGCTCGGCATCCCCGCCATCGGAGGAAAGGATTCCATGTCGGGGACGTTCGAGAACATCCATGTACCGCCGACATTGGCATCCTTTGCCGTCAATGTGATGGAGGCGGATCATGCGGTCTCCCCGGAATTCAAATATGCGGGCAGCAGGGTCTATGCGATTCCCTGTCCGAAGGACGATCAGGATCTGCCGAAGTTTCCGCTGCTGAAGAGGAACTATGCGAAGCTGTACGGGCTCATGAAGGAGAAGCGCGTGCTCTCGGCGCAAAGCGTGGGGGTTGGCGGTGTGGCGGCGGCCGTCTCGAAGATGTGCCTTGGGAACGGCATCGGCTTTACCTTTGCGATGGACGGGATCAGCTCGCGGGATGCGCTGTTCCTGCCGGATTATGGAACGATCCTCATTGAGGTGGTGGCAAATGCGGAGCTCAGCGAAGCCCTTTCCGGTACAGGATTCTACGAGCTTGGCATGACAACCTCCGTGGGCAGCATTGTGTGCGGCACGGCGGCAGTGAGTCTATTGGAGGTGGAACGCGCTTATACGAAGCCTCTGGAGAAAATTTTCCCGACGCAGGCGAAGCAGACGGGGAAGGAAAAGGCCATCATGATGCCCTATCGCAAGGGGAACCGGATTACTGCGGCTGCCCCGCAGGCACGCCCGAGGGTGTTCATTCCCGTATTCCCCGGCACGAACTGCGAGTATGATTCTGCGCGGTCGTGGATGCGGGCAGGCGCAGAGGTGGAGACATTGGTTGTTCGGAATCTCACGCCGTCGGCTGTCGAGGAAACGGTGGAGGGCATCGTGCAGGGAATCCGCAAGGCGAAGATCGTGATGCTTCCGGGGGGCTTCAGCGGAGGTGATGAGCCGGATGGCTCCGGCAAATTCATAGCGGCCATGTTCCGCAATCCGCGCATCGCGGAGGAGGTCATGAAGCTTTTGGAGCGCAGGGACGGGCTCATGCTCGGCATCTGCAACGGTTTCCAAGCGCTGATCAAGCTCGGGCTGGTTCCCTATGGGGAGATCCGCGATTTGTCCGATGACTCGCCGACGCTCACGCATAATCAGATCGGGCGGCATGTGTCCTGTATGGTTCATACGAAGATTGCATCCAATCTGTCTCCTTGGTTCAACAACGTAGAGGTAGGCGATGTGCATACGATTGCTGTTTCCCATGGGGAAGGCCGGTTTGTGGCAGATAAGGAGATCATTGCAAAGCTGCGCATCCGCGGCCAGATTGCGACGCAGTATGTGGATGACAAAGGGAATCCGACCATGGCATCGCCCTTCAATCCCAACGGTTCATCCCATGCCATCGAGGGCATCACGAGCCCCAACGGGCGTGTGCTGGGCAAGATGGGTCATTCTGAGCGCATCGGGAGGAATATCGGTATGAACGTGCCCGGCAGCAAGGATCAGCAGCTCTTCGAGGCGGGCGTGAGGTATTACCAATAACCTCATATCGCAGATGGCATTGTCAAACTAAATCTTGAAAAATTAGGCCTTTTATAGTATATTGAATTTGTTCTAGCAATATTCATAAAGGGGGAAGTGCGTGTGATCACAACAACGGTAAGATTTCCCGAGTCTCTCTATCAGCAGGTTGCGGATTATGCGAAAGAGAATGATTTCAGCAAGAATCAAGTCATCAAGATGGCTGTTCGGGAATTTTTACGGGGCAAGCATTTTGGAGGAGGTGTGAGTTCGGAGCAAACCGCGGGAAATTTGACAAAGGAGTAGAGTTTCGTTACAGTGAGCTGACATGAACGAATGTCAGCTCGCTTTGTTCGGTCTTTTGCACTAGGAGTGGACGGGAATATGGAAAGAAAGGCAGCAGATGATTTCAGGAAGCCATCTGCGGAACAACAGGACCAGCACCAGCTTCAGCAGGTCTACCAAGCTGCGGTAAATGCCGGTCAGATGACGATTTGGACCTATGAGCCGGCCACGCATCGGGTGAAGTTCTTGATTGAGTCGCCGCAGATGCGTGTGTATCGGGTTTCCATGGGCATACCGGAGGAACTTGGATCGCCGGAGGATATGCTCCCCTTGGTCGCAGATGAGTCCAAGAAACGATATGTAAGCCTGTACCGGCAGATCGACGCGGGAGCGGAGAGAGTCGAGGATGACCTTCGCTGTCACGCCGATGTGCAGCAGGGAAAGGATTATTATGCGCATGTTGCACTGCTGAGGCTCTATGATGAGTCAGGGAAGTTCAGCGGAGTATGCGGCATCGGGCAGGACGTGACACAGCGCAAGGTGGCGGAGCATCAGTATCGTAATGCCTTCCAGCATCTGATGCAGCTTTATCCTTCCACCAGCGGGACGGTGCAGCTGAACCTGACGGACAATGCCTGCTATCATGCGGAAGGCCAGGATTTCGGCAGGCTCATGCAGAATGTTGGCACGGTGGATGATTTCTTCGCGAAACTGTCCGATGTTGTGGCGGATGTCGATATCCGGCATGATCTGAGGGAGAGGCTGACGCGCAAGAATCTGATCGAGGCATTTTTCCATGGAAAGACAGAATTCAAGCTGGAGTATCCCTTTTTGCTGGAGAACGGAGAACACTGCTGGCGCGACGGAGTCATCACGATGCTGCAGAATCCGGTCACGGGCGATGTGGAGGCGATGGCCTGCAATATTGATATCGACTGGCAGAAGCGGCGCGAAATGGTGATGGAAAAGGTGGCGCAGGATGAGTTCGACTTTGTCGGCGTGCTCAATCCGCGCAATGCCAGCTTTGAGTTCTACTATCGGAAGAGCGGGACGGTCTACAGCGAAATGCAGCGTGTGGATGACTATGACAGG
>CALGGN010000100.1 GCA_937915915.1 uncultured Selenomonas sp.
GAAAGAGTTACAGAACTAATAATATTGAAAAGCTCGCGAAATGGCGGGCTTTTTGTTCCCTTGTTATAATGGTATAATATTACTTCAGCTAATAAATATCGCGACAAAACAAGGAATTTGTGATATACTATTGGCATGGAAACGATAAGCTTGCGTTCGGTCAATAAAGAGACGCGAACCTACATCAAAAAACAAGCCGTAAAGCTTTATAACAAAGGCAAGAAACTGGGCGAAATTGTTGATGCGCTCAGCATTTCCTACGATGCGGCAAGCCGCATTGTCAGCGCATTCAAAAGGCATGGTGCAATCCTGCAAGAAAAAGTGCGGGGACGGAAGAAAGGGGAAAAACGGACTCTTTCCGCACAGCAGGAAAAGGAAATCCAGCGCATCATCATCGACAAGCGCCCAGACCAAGTGAAGCTCGGCTTCGCCCTGTGGACACGTGCGGCCATACAGCAGTTGATTCGAGACAGATACCGCATCGAAATGCCCATGCGCAGCATCTCGAACTATCTCGACCGCTGGGGGCTGACCTGCCAACGGCCATCCAAAAGAGCCTATAGCCAAGATGATGTGGTGAGAAAATCCTTCATGGAAAAAGAATATCCAGCCATTGCAAAGAGAGCGAAAAAGGAACATGCTGTCATCTACTGGGGCGACGAGACCGGCATCAACAACCAGGAATATTACCTCCGCGGCTTTTCGCCGCGGGGCGTCACGCCCGTGCTTGAGGTATGCCCCAAGCAGGAAAGGATCAACATGATTTCCGCCATTACCAACCAAGGGACATGCCGGTTCATGTGCTACGAGGACAGCATGACGCAACAGCGGTTCATTGGCTTCATGAAGCGCTTGGTGAAGGACGCGAAAAAGAAGGTATTCTTCATCGTTGACAATCTCAAAGTCCATCATGGGAAACTGGTACAGGGGTGGCTGGCAGAGAACAAAGACGCAATAGAGGTGTTCTATATTCCTGCGTATTCTCCCGATTTGAATCCGGACGAATATCTGAACAATATGTTGAAGCAGGATGTGCATTCCGGGGTATTGCCGCACACGAAAGAAGATATCCGAGCAAAGACGCATTCCTTCATGCGGAGTTTGCAAAAAGATGGGCAACGGATAGTGAATATTTTTGAGCACAAAAATCTGACTTACATCAAAAATTGCTGCGCTTGATTTTCGTGATTTTTAATGGCCGGAGTAATAACATCAATATTTTTATGGAGCCCCATCATGATTATATCATCCTATATCGCCATCGACCTGAAATCCTTCTACGCCTCCGTGGAGTGCGTGGAGCGCGGCCTCGACCCGCTC
>CALGGN010000101.1 GCA_937915915.1 uncultured Selenomonas sp.
CTCTTATTCCTGTAGGGAATCGCGTCACGGCGGGGGATGGCGTGTATTTCGCCACCACGGAAACCCTCTCCATACCCGCCGGGCAACTCACGGGAGAGGTGCCCGCTGCTTGCACCCTGGAGGGCAGCAGCGGCAACGGCTACACCGCCGGGGAACTGAACAAAATAGTTGACCCCCTGCCCTTTGTAGACAGCGTGAGAAATCTCACCCTCACAGAGGGGGGCAGCGATATGGAAAATGATGAATCCTACCGGCTGCGCATACAACAGGCCCCGGAAAGCTATTCCTGTGCGGGGAGCGAGGGGGCCTATATCTTCTGGGCTAGGACAGCCTCAGCGCTCATCACAGATGTGGCCGTCCTTTCCCCGGAACCCTGCAAGGTGAATGTCTATCCCCTCCTGGAGGGCGGGCAGCTGCCGGGGGCGGAAATGCTGGAGAGAGTGAATGGCACCTTGAATGCCAGAACCGTAAGACCCCTCACCGACCAAGTGGCCGTCCTGGCTCCTACGGTGAGAAACTACAATGTCAGCTTGACCTACTACATAGATTCAGAGGATGCCACCAGCGCGGTGGCCATACAGACTGCCGTGCAGCAAGCCGTGAGTGACTTCATAGCCTGGCAGAAAGTCAAGCTGGGGCGGGACATCAATCCCACCGAACTATACCATAGGGTACGGGAGGCAGGAGCCAAAAGAGCCGTTATCACGGAGCCTGCCTTTTCTGCCGTGGCCCCCAGCGAGGTGGCCATAGAGAATACCGTCACAGTGAACTTTGGAGGATTGGAAGATGGTTAAAGACTTCAAGACCTTGAGCCTTTTGGAAATCCTCCCTGAGAGCATTCGGGGGGATCCTAAGATCCAAGCAGCGGCAGGAGCTTTGGATGCAGAGCTGCAGGCAGTCACCAATGATATCAAGGACAACCTGCTCATCAGCAGGATTGATGAATTGCCGGAAAGGGTACTGGATTTGCTGGCCTGGCAGTGGCATGTGGACTTTTACCGCCCCCTGGGCATGGATATAGATACCAAGCGCCGCCTCATCCGCGAATCCATAGCCTGGCACAGGATAAAGGGCACCCCTGCCGCCGTGGAAAAAGTGCTGGCAGCAGCCTTCGTGGAATCCTGGGTAGAAGAATGGTATGAATACAGTAGTCAGCCAGGCTACTTCCGGGTGACTATCTCCGATGTTATCACTGACAAGGATACACAAAGCGATATCTTGGCGGCTATCAACAGCGCCAAGAATAAGCGTTCCTGGCTGGAGGCCTTGCGCTACCTGCTGGTGCTGAAGGATGAGCTCACCGCCAAGGACATTCTGGCCTTGCTGGAGGAAACAGGCTTCATTGAACGCTACCCCTGGCAAGGCAGATTTGCCAACGGCGCGTATCTGGCAGGAGGGACAGCGGGAGAAGCTTTTGCCAACGGCATATTCAAGGCAGATGGCACCATCAGAGCCAACGGGGCGGCAACGGGAGAGAAGAACCCTCCCCAGGTATGGCCAAACCTTGCTGATGGAGAATACCAGGCAGACGGCAGCATCTGCGCCAAGTGCTGGAACCATGAGGGCCTTATCTATGCTGATTCCCAAGGCATGGAAATCTTCGAGGATTTTGTGGCCCTTTTCTTGTCCGACCTCTACAAGATAAACATATGGGCTGATGGCAGATTCAAGGCTGACGGCACCTTTACCGCCGGATACGGCAACCCTATGGCGGAGGCCTTCACGGACAGCGCGGCGCTCTCCGTAAAGGACACCGAGACCGTCACAGAAAAAGCCGGCGGCACCCTATCTGCCCATGAGGCCGAAGAAGTGGGGCTGGTGAAGCTTTTCTACGCTGATGGCGCATTCAGGCCTGGCACACCTATCACTGCTGACGGCAGCCAGTACGCCGGGGGATATATGAACGCAGATGCCTTTGCCGGCCTCACCAGTGAACCCAGAAAGCCTTATCTTGCCGATGGGCAGTATAAGGCTGATGGGACAATCAAGCCCATGGCGGCAGTGCTCAATGCCCGCGCCAACAGCGACGAGGATTTCAGCAGCAGGATTGTCATGACCACCGAGGCGGTGGCCACAGAAACCTGCAGCACCGCTGAAAGGAATTCAACCGATGTGGTCACACCCTACATGGACACCGTGGACACCGGCACCCTGGCAGACGGGCAGACCCTGGCAGACGGCAGCCGCAATGCCTCCGGGCACATGGTTGACGATAGTCTGAGCCTGTTCCACGCCGTGGGGCTGGCAGATAATGCAGGCACCATCTATGCAGATGGCAGCAGCAGGGCAGACGGCTCCATGATGGCATGCGCCATGGAAGATAATTTCTTCGTAGTTATTGGCGTGGGAGCGGTAGCCAACGGCAAATACCTGGCCAATGCGGCGGGGGCCAGGAGGGCGGATGGCAGCTACAGGGCTGACGGCAGCACCTTTGCGGCCCAGCTTTATAATGCCAGGTTTAGGGCTGACGGTACCATCAGGGCTGATGGCACACATATCACTGGCTTTGGCGGTGCTGTCTGTGACTACAAATATTTAGCAGCATAGGAGGCAAAAATGAACAATCTGGGATTTGCCGACCACGCAGACAATATGCGCGGGACGGTGCATCTGGAAGTCTACAAGGCGGGAAGGCTTATCCTTGCAGACGATGACCATAACCTTATAGTTGCGGCAGGCCGCGCCAAGTTGGCCCGCATGCTGGGGGGCGGCTACACCGGCCATATCACCCATGTAGGCGTGGGCACCGGCTCAGCGGCAGCTGCATCCGGGGATACGGGCCTTACGGGCACCGTCAAGGTGCCGGTATCTAGCGTGGAGTATGCCAACAACAAAGTGAAATTCAATTTCACCATAGGTACCAATGTGGCCAATGGCATGGCTATCCGTGAGTTTGGCTTGTTTTTCGAGGATAACACCCTCTTTTCCCGTCGGGTGAGAAAATCCACCATTGGCAAAGAGGATGATATCCAGATTACCGGATATTGGGAAATCTATTTCTGACAGGAGGAAAAATAAATGGCATACGTACCAGAATCAGCAACCTGGAAAGCCGGTGTTTTTCAGCTTGAGACCACAGACCCCCTGCTGGGAGGCACGAATGGCCCCCTGAACCAGGCTGCCAAAGACCTGGCCTGCAGGACGAGCTACCTCAAACAGCAGACAGATGACACCAGCAATGAAATCTCTACGGCTCGGGGCGGCAAGGCAAACCTCAATGAGCGCTTCAAGGCTCTGGAAATGACCTCCAAGCAGGGAGACTTCACCTTCAACGGCACCACTGGCACCACCGTTTCTCATACCATCGGCAACACCAACTATGTGGTCAATGTGGCGGCCACCAGGAGCACCGAAGGGGATTTGGGGGATATCTATATTGCCCGGGGAGCGTACTATTTCACCATTTACAACACCGGCGGCTATAAGGGCGATGGCCGCTACCAGATTCTGAACTAAGGAGGGCGCAAAATGCTGGATATCATCGTAGTCAACAAAGACATGAACCATGCGGATTTCTCAGTAAACGAGAAAGACCATTCCACCATCGACCTGCATGACTTCACCCTGGGAAACCTCCGTGTGAGGGGCAGGAGCTTTGACCTCAGGCCTTTCTGGGGTGGCATTGCCAGGATTTTCTGCGAATATAACGGTGACCTTTCCACAGATAACACCGTAGAGCACCCCTATATGCTGGCAGAAATCTATGTGCCTGAAATCACCACCGAAACCATCCCCACGGGCAAGCGGGATGCCAGCGGCCAGGAAATCATGGAAACCGTGATTGTAGACCCTGACCTTTCTGACACCAGGATTTTGCTCTATCCCATTCCCGGCCCTGTAGAAGCTGAAGCAGACAAGGAGGAAAACTAAATGGCTATCAAAGACCTTTCCCTGAAAGCAATCCGCGAGCAGATCATGTCCGGCATGCGTGATGTCACTTTCAAGACCGATGACGGCGCAACCACGGAAATGGTGTACATTCCCAGGTTTACCGTGCCTGCCGGAGCCTATGACGGCGGCGCTTTTCCCGCTGAGGCCTTGAACCTGGGAGGCTTCTTCATTGATAAGTATCAGTGCTCGAAGCAGACCGGCGATAACGCCAACATTCCCGTTTCCCTGCCGGGCCGTATTCCCTGGGCTAATATCAACCAGACTGAGGCCAAGACGGCCTGTGCTGCCCGCCTCATTAACGGCGTAGCCTGCCACCTGCCCACCATGGAGGAATGGGCAACCATCTGCTTCCTCACCAAGCTCCTGGGCCATGATATCCACGGCAACAACAATTATGGCAAGGATTACCGTGACAGCGCCGCCTGGGGCAACTACGGCGTACCTGACAAGACCTGTGAGGGGCGCGTGCTCACCGGCACCGGCCCCGTGTCCTGGAGCTGTGACGGCACCAGCAAGGGCGTGTTTGATATCGTGGGCAATGTGTGGGAGTGGCTGGATTTCGATATCGCGGATGGGGTGTACACCCACAAGAAGACGGCCCTTATCAATGACAGCGATGGAATCACGGCGGTGGATAAGACCATCACCCTGGACAATGTGGAGGATATCGATGCCTGGCCTGCCACCGGCCTTATTCAGATAGGGGATGAATACATCACCTATGGGGCAATCGACAAGCAGACTGCCACCACAGCGGTGCTTTCCTCCTGTACCCGTGGCGCAAAGGACTCCACAGCTGCTGCTCATGCTGATAATGTGACTGTCTATCAGCTCACGGATTATTGTGTAATCCCCGGCGGTGCTACGGCCTACCTCACGGCAGAGATTTCCGCCTCTGCTGCCTCCTTTGCCTATGACGGCCTGCTGAATGGCCCGGATAACAATGGCTTCGCCGTAGGTGATACCCTGCAGATGGGCACCGAGCAGGCCCTTGTAACGGCGGTGGAGAGCAATACCCTTACCGTCACCCGTGGCGTGAATGGCACCACGGCAATCACCCATGCCAGCGGCAGCGCCTTCACTAAGATTCCTCCCCAGATGAACAACGCAGATCCTGCCGGTGATGCATATCAGTATGCCAAGATCAACACCATGCGCCTTGAGTCAGATCTCGCGCCCCTGGCCCTTCCCAAGGCCGTAGGCAACGGCACAGAAGAATGGAAGGATGGCTTCTGGATTAGGAGCAAGGGCTCCCGAGCTGCGATTCGCGGGGGCTCCTGGTACAATGGCGGCAATGCCCGGTCCGGCTTCTATCTGACTCTGAGCTACGCCCCGGGCCACCGCAACGCCGCCGTCGGCTTCCGCGCCGCTTTGTCTATCTGAAATCTGCCGACCTGATAATCTGCCGGCCTCGCGGTAGCGAGGCCTTGCCTCAAAGGAGACTTTATGGAAACAGTCAACCAAAATGAATCGGTGAAAAGCGGAACCAAAGGGCTGAAAATCTACGCCAAGACAGAAGATATGGTTGAGTATCTGTACACAGTACTAAGGCAGTACCCAAGATCCGAGAAATTCGTCCTGGCAGCAGAAACCAAGAAGGCGGCCCTGGAACTTTTGGAGCTGATCATATCCTGCAACAAACACTACATGAAGAAAACCACTATGAGGGACGTAGATATCCAGCTGGATATATTGCGGGCTATGGTGAGGTTGGGGCATAGGCTGGGATTTTTGAAAAATCATCCTTATGAGGTATTATCGGGCAAGGTTGACGAGATAGGCCGTATGATAGGCGGCTGGATGAAGAGCATACAGAATTGAGATTGAGATTAGGGTGTATGCTGTATCTGCGCGGTGGCTTGGCTCCCGAGCTGCGATTCGCGGGGGCAACTGGAACAATGGCGGCAATGCCCGTTCCGGCTTCTATCTGAACCTGAACAACGCCCCGGGCAACCGCAACGCCAACATCGGCTTCCGCGCCGCTCTGTCTTTACGTCAGAAGCGATAGGGCTTATATAGCCTTAGCGCCGGAACAAAGACAAAGGAGCATATGTCCTTGTTATGAAAAAGCAAAAATAAGTCCACAAGCACCCGCACAGTAGGTAGAAAGGCCGAAAAGCGGGCGCATTTTAATTTAGGAGAACCGTGAAGACATTCAATGACCTATATCCTAAAATCTACGATTTCCAAAATCTCCTGCTGGCTTATCAGAAGGCCCGGAAGTGCAAGAGATTCCGGCCGGAGGTGCTGGAATTCACGGAACACCTGGAAGAAAATTTGATAGACATACAAAACTCCCTTATCTACAAGACCTATGAGCCTGGCAAATATAGGGAGTTTTATGTTTATGATCCCAAAACACGGCTGGTGCTGGCTGCACCGTTCCGAGACAGGGTAGTGCATCATGCCTTGTGCAATCTCATAGAGCCTATCTTTGATAGAACCTTCATCTATGACAGCTACGCCTGCAGGAATGACAAGGGCACACACAAAGGCGTGGAAAGGCTCATATACTTCCTGAGGAAAATGAAGGCCGCCCACGGGAAGGTGTATGCCCTTAAGTGCGATATCCACCATTACTTCCAGAGCATAGACTGCCACATCCTGGAAGAGCTTATCAGAAAAAAGATATGGGACAGGGAAACCCAATGGCTGCTCCACTCTATCATCTACAGCACAGCAGACGAAGGAGGCCGGGCCGTAGGCGTTCCCTTGGGAAACCTCACCAGCCAGTTGGCAGGAAATATCTATCTGAACGAGCTTGACCACTTTGTGAAGCAGGAACTCAGATGCAGGCATTACATGCGCTACATGGATGATTTCATCCTGCTACATCCCGATAAAGCCCAGCTCCATGAGTGGCTGAAAGAAATACGGGAATTCCTTGGTGGCAGGCTCCTGTTGCACTTGAACAACAAAACGGCGGTGTTCCCCGCATCTCAGGGGATAGACTTTTTGGGCTATAGGATATGGCCACATAAAATCTTGCTCAGGAAGAAATGCATCACCCGCATGAGGCGGGCCATGAAACACTTGATAGAGCATAAGACCTCAATCCCCAAGGAACATATACAGTCGGTGATAGCTTCATGGCATGGCCATGCAAAGAGGGCAGATGCGCCAAATCTAAAAGGTTGGCTCGAAAAGGAGGCTTGGCAGAATTTTGGCATAGTGTTGGAGGCAGAGTGCTGACAGAAAGGAAAAGAAATGGCAGAAGAAAAATTGGATAAAGTGCTGGACAAGCTGGATGATATCACAGCAAGGCTGGTGAAGTTGGAGACCTTGATAGAAGGCGGCCCCAATGGCACCTCCGGCCTGTGCAGCAGACTGGATAAACTGGAGGCCAAGGTGGCAGAACTTGAAAGGCACAGGACACAGGTAGTCAGCTTCAAAGACATTGCCACATGGACTGCCATGGCGGCAATAACCATCTGGGGGGTGCTGAAATGAAAAACCAGGACATGAACATCATCATTTCCTGGGGATTGGTGATCATGGGCGTTATTGCCGTCATAGGCTGGGTAATCCTGTCCTACAAGTCGGGCACCAGTTCCGGCACAGAAATTCCCATAGCCATAGTCAGCGGCCTTGGTGGCGTGCTGACAGGCAAGAATCTGGCCGAAAAGGCCCAGCAGAGCAAGGTGGCAGAAACCCTTGGCCAAGTAGCTACTACAGCAGGGGAGGCGCAAAAGATTGTCGAGGCTATTGATGGAATTGAGGAGACTATCAAGAAGTAACCGGGAGCGCAAGCTGAGGGCCAGAGGCTACCGCCCCGGGGCCATGAGTGACCGCTTCCGCCTTTGGTGGAACGATGATGACGAATGTGTAGTAGAGGAAAGGAGCCGGGATGATGAAGCAGGCAGTGACTATTAAAGACCTGGAACAGCTGGCCAACGAAGCCCGTGAGAGCATATGGGCGCAGGCGGGGCAGTACGGCAGGGAACCAAAAATCTATTTGCATTGGAGTGCAGGGCACTATGACCAGGTGTCCGACCACTATCATGTAAACATCACCGGCGGCGGGGAAGTGTATCTTACCCTTCCGCTTGATGTGCCGGGACAGGGGACTTGGAAACGCAATACCGGCGCGATCAATCTTGCCATTGATGGGTGCTTTGATGCAGGCAGTAACGGTTTGGGGACAGAGCCTCCTACGGCAGCGCAGATCGAGAACATGGCACAGGTGATTGCTGCCATTGCCAATGGGTTGTGGCTGACAATCGACAAAGCCCATGTCATGACCCACGGTGAAGCGGCGAACAATGAAGACGGGTATTACGGAGCGCATCAACCATATGCATGGTGGAACGACTCTTACGGCGATGGTGATACCAGGGGCGACCTTGAGTACCTTGGGACGGATGAGAGTCCCGTGTATAACCCGTATGCAACCGATGGCACCCGTGGCGGCGATGTATTGAGAGGCAAAGCTAATTGGTACGCAAATTCTTGGAAGGGGGAACAGGCATGACGGCTGAAGAACTTGCAAAAGAAATTGCCAAAGGGTTGATCGAGACGGGAATCGAAGGCGCCTACGATTCTGTCTCATGTTCCACGGCAGGAGATTATCCGTCCGTTGGTTGCAGCCAATGGGAAGGCGCAAGAGGAAACCATCTTCTGTCTCTTATCCCCGGAGGGGACTATTTTGCTGAACGCACATACACAAGCATCGTAGGCACAGGGGAACTTCAGGAGCTCAAAAACCTTCTTGACAGTGATGCCGGACAGGCCGCACAGATTTCCCTCTTGACGGAAGACTGCAAAACATACGTGAATACATTACAAGAAGTGCAGACGCTGGATGACTCCCGCTGCATGATTTATGCGGGGATGTGGTGCCCCACGTCGCACTATGTAGTTCGGCGGTTCTTGCAGAACAGGGAGCATCGTGTAAACCTTCGCTCACTCCTTGCCCTTCGGAATGTGTTCCGCGACGAATACGCCAAAGCAGCAGATGTTCCATTTAACTGCTATGCCGGCTATGAGAATCGTGCGGAAAGGACATACCAGTACGTCACCGGACTTGACCTGACGACGAAGTACGGTGTCCTCTGGTATGGCCAGTATGAATACGGGAGGTAATCCACCATGTGGATTAAGGACGTCGAAGTGACGGTGGATGGGTTCGATGATATGGCCGCAGACGAGATCGTTCGATATATCGACTATGTACAGAGTAAGGTTCAAGATCCCGTTACTGCCCTGGACATCAGGCCGGCAACCGACAAGCCCGGAAAAGTGGAATTGCGGTACACACAGAAGACTGTGAAGTTTGAGCGCATCCGCCGCATCACGGGCTATCTTGTCGGTACGATCGGCCGTTGGAACAATGCCAAGAAGTCAGAGGAGCAGGAGCGGGTAAAGCACACATAGAAAGAATGATGAATTTTGCCAAAATATACCCCGTTACATGATACCGTAACGGGGTATATGCTTCTGCGGCTTGCCTACATTTTTGCCTACGAAACATCAAAAAAACACTAAATTTATCCAAAATGTGTTAAAATGTGAAAAATATCTTGAAACCTTGAAAACACTGGATTGTAAAGGTATAAAAAGCGTGAAAAAAATAAGCGAGTAAATTTTTTGAGAAAATCTTGATTTTTTGACTTTTCCCCCTTGATTTTTTTTTCAAAAAGGGTTACCATAGGAACTGTGGTTAGCACTCAGCAACATTGAGTGCTAACAAAAACAACGTAAATCCATTGACATAGGAGGAAGATCAATATGATTAAGCCATTGGGCGAAAGAGTAGTCATCGAGGTTGCAGAGGGCGATGTGAAGACCGCCAGCGGCATTGTACTGCCGGATACGGCGAAGGAAAAGCCGCAGAAGGGCAAAGTCATTGCTGTCGGGACGGGCAAGCTGCTGGACAATGGCCAGCGTGCTCCGATGGAGGTCAAGGAAGGCGATAATATTCTCTTCTCCAAGTACTCCGGCACGGAGGTCAAGGTGGATGACAAGGATTATCTGGTGATTCGCGAGAGCGATATCCTTGCAATCCTGTAATTTATGGGATGCTTGAATTTCAATAAATTTTGGAGGTAACGATAGAATGGCAAAGGAAATTCTTTTTGACGAAGATGCGCGCCGCGCACTTGGCCGCGGTGTGGATGCGCTTGCAAATGCGGTAAAGGTAACGCTTGGGCCGAAGGGTCGCAATGTGGTGCTGGACAAGAAGTTCGGCGCTCCGACCATCACCAATGACGGCGTGACGATTGCACGTGACATCGAGCTGGAGGATCCGTTCGAGAACATGGGCGCGCAGCTCGTAAAGGAAGTCGCGACAAAGACCAATGATATCGCCGGTGATGGTACGACTACAGCGACGCTTCTGGCGCAGGCCATGATCCGTGAGGGCATGCGCAATGTGGTGGCCGGTGCGAACCCGATGATCATCAAGAAGGGCATCGAGACCGCGGTCAAGACCTTGGTGGAAGAGATCAAGAACAAGTCTCAGAAGGTAGACAAGTCTGAGGATATCGCACAGGTTGCTGCGATTTCTTCCTCTGACGAGGAAATCGGCAAGCTCATTGCCGAAGCAATGGAGAAAGTGGGCAAGGACGGCGTCATCACAGTGGAGGAGTCCAAGTCCATGAACACGAATCTCTCCGTTGTGGAAGGCATGCAGTTCGACCGTGGCTACATTTCTCCGTACATGGTGACGGATGCGGACAAGATGGAAGCAGTGATGGACGATCCGTATATCCTGATCACGGATCGCAAGATTTCCGCCATTGCGGATATTCTGCCGATTCTGGAGCAGGTGGTGAAGCAGGGCAAGGAGCTCG
>CALGGN010000102.1 GCA_937915915.1 uncultured Selenomonas sp.
AGATGGATGGCATAGAAACGATGGCTGCCATGCGGGAGATGGGCGAATACGCCAATAGTGGCACGCCTGTCATTGCGCTCACGGCAAATGCAGTTTCAGGTGCAAGGGAAGAGTATTTGGCAGCCGGATTTACGGACTATCTGACAAAGCCTATCAACAGCGTCCAGCTGGAGCGCATGATTGCCTTTTATTTGCCAAAGGAAAAGCTGAAAATCTCGAAGGTCTCAACAAACCAGACGGAACAGGCGGAACCAACGGAGAAATTGCCTAAATGGCTGCTGGAAAGCGGGCTGGATGTCAAATCCGGCTTGAAATACTGCGGCTCAAAGGAAGGCTACTTGGAGGCAGTGGAAATCTTCCATGATGCCATTGATGAGATTGTGCGGAATCTGAAGTATCGTTTGGATAGCGGAGACATCAAGAATTATACCATCCAGGTGCATTCCATCAAAAGCTCTTCGCGCATCATCGGGGCCAATGAGCTTTCCGAGCGGGCAAAGCGCCTGGAAGATGCCGGCAATCAGGGATTTGTGGAGGAAATTCAAAAGGATACGCCTGCGTTGCTGAATCTTTTAACGGCTTACAAGGAGGTTTTGGCGCCGATCCATGAATCCGACAAGGAGGAAGCCGAGCTGCCCGAAATCGAGATGGGAACTCTGGCGGAGGCATACGAAGCCATGCAGGAAATCGCTGCGAGCTTTGATTATGACAGCATGATGTTTGTATTCCAGTCCTTGGAGAAATACCGTATCCCCCAAAAGGAACAAGAATTTTTCAACCGGCTCAAAGCAGCCGCGAAAAAACCGGACTGGGAGACGGTGTACAAGCTTTTGAACGAAAAATAAAGACAACCGGCAGTTTGCTGAACAGGCTGCCGGTTGTTTTTCGCCGCGATTCATTCGCGGAGCAGATTCTTGTATGCGTTTATGATTTCCGCGATGAGCATCTTCCCCTTCAGGTCCGGGTGAAGACCGTCAACGGCGAGATGGTAATCCAGAACCGTATGGGTGGAATCGTAGAAATAGGGTTCCAAATCGATATGATAGGGACGTTTTCTCAGAAAATCATTGATGTCCTCCAGTTTTTCCTTCCATGCGGGATCGGTGTCCGTGTGGAACGCAAAGCGGATATTGGCGGGATTGATGGGCATCAGCGTAAGGAAGATCGGGCGAATGTCATTTTTCTCGCATTTCTGTTCGATTTCCGCCAGATCCCCGATGACATCCTCTGCGGAAATGGCTGCGCTCCGCAGGCTGTTGGAGCCCGTCAGGATGAGGAGGTTCTTGGGGTGCAGCGGCAGCACATCCGTGTCGAAGCGTTCCAGCGTCATATGGGCAGTATCTCCGCTGCGGCCAAGATTCAATACCGGGAAATCGAGATAAGTCGTAATATCATACTCCAGCGAGGCAGGAGAATAGGAAAGCGCACCTCCGCCGTGCGCAATGCTGTCTCCGAAAAGCACCACATCCACGCGGGCAGGCAGAGGAGGCATGATGAAATGCTCCGCATCGGAATAGTGGCCGATGGTATGCTCATCCTCGTCGACAGCACGGACACGCCAGTAATAGTCGCCTGCGTATGGCCGCGCGTATTCATCGTAGCAGCTGGCTACGTCGCTGGTGACCATATGCCATACGCGTTCCGGATCCGGTAAAGTGTCGTTGGGATGCTTCGGGGGATGGATCATCAGTTCCACTTCATATTTGGTCATGTCGTGGATGGGGATCCATTCGTAGACAGGGTAAATCGGCTGCCGGAAATTTGGCATTTGGTCGAAATTGTTGATCAAGGGAGCATCGGGCATTGGCAGGTCAGGTTGGATCACAATCCGCTCCGCCTGAGAAAACTCGCCGATCGGCTCATGATGGAGCCCAAGAGCGCGGACTCGCCAGTAGAGTGCAGGTTGATTCTGATAGGAGCGGAGGTCTGCCTGCCAGCCATTGGTAAAGACTGCACGCGTGCTTTCCAAGTGATTTTTCTTGGAGCGTGCAATCCCACCCTCGGCATCGGGGGGGCCGGACAGCAGTTCCACCTCATAGCATACGGCAGTCGGAACCTTGTGCCACACCAGGAAGGGCATGAGGCTCGCCGGATTCGCGTCTGTATAATGATAGATGGCAATGGGAACGGGAGGATCCGGATAATTGGGATTGGCAATGGGGGCGGATGGGCCGGTAAGCCTTCCGAACATGCCGTATGCCGATACGCGGTAAAACATGGGGATGGCTGTGCGCGGAATCTGATAGCTTGCGTCCATGGTGAACTCGCTGGCAAAGAGGTGATACTCCGGTTCGCCCTTGACAAGTCCTGTGGTGTGCGAGTAGGTCTCGATCCGATAAAAGCAGGGATAGGGAAGCCGCTTCCACGAGAGCATCATGGTTCCGTCTGTTTCCTTGAAGGTCGGCTCGAGTTTTATGTTGGCAAGCCCCAGGGGATCGGTTTTTTCGATCATGAAGATGCAGAGCATGGTGAAGGCGAAGATAATGCCTGTGAAGAGAAAGAATTTTTTCATAAAAGCCTCAAAAATTGGTTTTGCGCCGAAATGGCATATAATTTTTTATTATAGCATAAAAAGAGATGTTGCGTAAGGGGGGCTGGGTTTGGAAGAAAAGAAAGGTTTGATCATTGTCCATACGGGGGACGGAAAGGGGAAGACGACAGCGGCTTTGGGATTGGCTTTGCGAGCTTGGGGAGATGGATTGCGGGTCTTGATCCTGCAGTTCATCAAGGGCGGCTGGAATTACGGAGAGCTTGCGGCGATGGATGCATTGGGGCGGCTTTCGGATGGACGTATCGAGGTACGGCAAATGGGGCTTGGCTTCACGAAGCGAGGAGAGCGGACGAGTGCAGAGCATCAGGAGGCTGCGAGACAGGCAGTGGCTGAAGCGGAAGCGGAGATGGAGAGCGGGGATTGGGATCTCTTGATTTTGGACGAGATCAATTATGCTGTCAGCTTTGGGTTGATTTCGGAGGAAACCTTGCTTGCGCTCGTCGGACGGAAGCCTCCGATGCTCCATCTGGTGCTCACGGGGCGGGATGCGAAGCCGTCTTTGATTGAACACGCGGATCTCGTGACGGAGATGAAGCTCATCAAGCATCCCTACCAACGCGGCATCAAGGCGCAGAAAGGCATTGAGTTTTAGGGCAGCGAACGCAGGTATGCGCAATTCATCACTGCATTTTGCTTGTCTGAATTTGACAGTTCCTGCGTTATTTTCTTCAATTCGTGCACCTTGTCCAGATTTGTGGTATGATAGTCATAGTTTTCGAAGCGAGGGGGGTTTCAGATGGAGAAGGCATTGACGGAGCAGCAGCAGAGGCTCATCCGGTTTTATCACAGCCATCCGTTCATACGGTGCATGCATTTCGAGGTGGTGCCGCAGGAGGACGGGACAGTCCAGTTTGCGCTTCCGATTGATGAGATGCATACGAACCTCTATGGGATCGCGCACGGCGGTGTGCTCATGGCGATGGCAGATACCGTCATGGGCGCTGCATGCCTGGAGCTCAACAAAAAGGTGGTCACCATGAATCTCAGCATGGATTTCATGCATTCGGTGCCAATGACACAGCGCATTGTGGCAACGGCACAGGTTCTCCATGACGGCAGGCATACCATGACCTGCGAGTGTGAGATCCTGAGCGAGGAGGGCAAGCTGTTTGCCAAGGCACATGCCATGTTCTATGTGCTCGGCAAATTCATCGAGGACGATACGGAATAGGTGGTGCAGGAGTTTTGCTGACAGCAGAGGTATTCGTAAACCTGCCCGTCAAGAGCATAGCGCAGGCCTATACCTATCATGTGCCGGAGGAACTTTCCCATATCGGAGCCGGCTGGCGGGTTTTTGTGCCATTCGGAGGACGGCAGGTGGAAGGGTTCGTGCTTTCTGTAAAAGAACAGGAAAGCAGCGCCATTGCCCTGAAGGATATTCTGTCCACGGTGGATGAGGAGGCATGGTTCACGCCAAAAATGATCGAGGCTGCACGATGGATGTCGGAGTTCTACCTGTGCTCCTTGGCAGAAACCATGCGGCTCTTCATGCCCGGAAAGAGCGGGCTGAAGATCACGCTGCGCTACATGGCGGATGAAACTCAGTCAGGGCATACGATTCTGCAAATGCAGCAGTACGAAAAGGTCTATCGTTATTTGCTGCGTGACGGGCCAAAGCGCAGACTGGATTTGGAAAAAGCCTTTCCCGAGCAGGCAGAACAGTTGGATACGCTGCTGGAACGGATGCTGAAATATCATGTGCTGGTGCGACAGTACGATGCGGAAAAACGGGAGCACATCCGCTGTGAAGCATATGCGACCCTGCTGCAGCCGCTGACAGATGAAATATGGGCTGCGTTCCGGCGGAAAAAGGCACAAAAAAGACTGCTGGAACTATTGCAGCAGAAAGGTGACCAATCTGTCACAGCGTTAAAGGAACAGGGCGTATCCCGTGCCGTGCTCCATGCAGTCGAGAAAGCAGGCTTGATCGAGCTGCGCCGACGGCGCATCCTGCGGGACAGCTATCGGGACGTGCAGTCAGAGCATAGCTCTATGACGCCGACAGGGGAACAGCAGAAGGTTCTGGACATCCTTTTGCCTGCCCTTGATGCACAGCAGCAGAAAAAATTCCTGCTGCATGGCGTCACGGGAAGCGGGAAGACCCTGGTCTATATCAAAGCCGCAGAGCGGGCGAGGGAAAAGCAGCGGGCCGTCATGATGCTGGTGCCGGAAATCGCGCTGACCGGGCAGTTGGTACACGCCTTCAAAGCCTATTTCCCGCATGATATCATCGTCATGCACAGCCAGCTTTCCCTTTCCGAGCGCAATGATGCCATCGTGCGCATACGCCGCGGGGAGGCGGGCATCATCATCGGCGCGCGCTCCGCGCTCTTCACACCTGCGGACGATCTGGGCATCATCATTCTGGACGAGGAACAGGATATGTCCTATAAGCAGGATGAGTCCCCACGCTATCATGCACGGGTGGTCGCTGAAAAGCTCGCAGAGCTTCATGGAGCGGTACTGCTATTGGGCAGCGCGACGCCTTCCATGGAAAGCTATTACCTCGCCGGGCAAGGGGAGCTGGAGCTGCTTTCCATGCCGCACCGCATCGGCAATCGTCCCTTGCCGGAAGTGCGCTGCATCGATATGCGGCAGGAACTCCGCATGGGGAACCGCCATATCTTGTCCCATGCCTTGAAGGAGCTCATTGAAAAGACGGTCGCGGAAAAGCAGCAGATCATCATCATGCTGAACCGCCGCGGCTATTCCACCTTTGTCATGTGCCGTTCCTGCGGCGAGGCGCTGAAATGCCGTTTTTGCGGTCTTCCGCTGGTCTACCACAGAAATGGGAAACTGGCCTGTCATCACTGTGATGTGCAGGAAGAGGTTCCTGCGGTCTGTCCCAAATGTTCCAGCCACTATATCAAGTACTTTGGTTCCGGCACGGAAAAGCTGGAACAGGAGCTGCGGGAATCCGTACCGAATGCGCGCATCATCCGCATGGATCGCGATACGACCGGCAGAAAATTTGCGCACGATGAGATTTTGAGGAAGTTCCGGCATGGGGAATATGATATCCTCATGGGAACGCAAATGGTGGCAAAGGGACATGATATCCCGAATGTGACAGCGGTTGGAATCATCAGCGCGGATTCCGGCCTCAACATGCCGGATTTCCGTGCGTCGGAGCGTTGCTTCATGCTCGTCACGCAAACGGCGGGGCGCGGCGGACGCGGTACCGTGCCGGGACATGTGATCGTACAGGCTTATTGCCCGGAGCATTATGCGCTCTCCTGTGGAATCCGGCAGGATTACGAAGGTTTTTTTACGCAGGAAATCGGCCTCAGGAAAGAGCTGTTCTATCCGCCTTTCAGCCGCTTGGTGAAACTCTTGTTCCAGCATGAGGACGAAGCCTGCGCCCGGCAAAATGGAAGCGAGCTGGTGGAGCGGTTCCATCGAAGATTCAAGGCGGCAAACGAGCACCGGATCATCGGGCCGTCACCTGCCGTTGTTTCCAATTTTCGCGGAATTTACCGCTTTGTGGTGCTGATCAAGACAGCGAAGCTTGCGGAGGTGCAGGCATTCCTGCACGATGCTGGGCTCCATCTTCGCACAGATGTGGCAATCGATATCGATCCCATTACGATGATGTAACTTTTTAGGAGGTATTTTATGGATGATAAGAAAGTAGCCGAGGAAATTTCTCGGTTGGTCGGCGGCAGGGAGAACGTGGCAAGCGTATCAAACTGCATGACACGTCTGCGCTTGATGCTGTGCGACATGGAATCGGCACGGATGGAGGACATCAAGAAGGTAGATGGCGTGCTGGGCATCAACTGCATGGAAAATGAGCTTCAGATTGTTTTCGGCCCTTCCCGTGTCAATAAAATCACCGATGCGTTCAAGAAGCTTATGGAACATGAAAAAAGCAAGCAGCCAAGGGTAGGGGACGGCAAGGCGCTTCATCAGGAAATACGGGCAAGGAATGATACGCCGATCAAGCGCATGTTCAAGCAGATTTCCAGTATTTTCCTGCCATTGATTCCGGCCTTTATTGCCTGTGGCTTGTTGACAGGGATTCTTGCCATCGCGGCAAAGATCGATCCATCTCTGGCAAAAACTCCCATGTGGAATCTTTTGGCTGTCATGGGGAATTCCATCTTCTGGGGCATGAACCTCTTTGTGGGCTATCAAGCCGCCAGGGTGTTCGGCGGAACGCCGATCTTGGGCGGTGCACTGGCTGCATTCGTCACGCATCCCGGACTGAAGGATATTGTGCTGGATGGCAGCAATCTGCTTCCGGGGCGCGGCGGGATCATCTCCGTGGTCTTGATCGCGGCCTTGGCTGTTTTCATCGAGAAACGGCTGCATCGGTGGATTCCTGAGATGTTCGACCTGTTCCTGACACCGCTGCTCACCATGCTTATCTCGGGCATGGCGGCTATCTTTGTGTTCCAGCCCATAGGCGGGATAATCGCAACGGCAATCGGCACTGCCGCGACTTCGGCAATCGAAGGCGGCGGCGCAGCAGTCGGTTTCGTGCTGGCAGGCGTGTGGCTGCCCATGGTCATGTTCGGCATTCATCAGGCCTTTACGCCGATCCATGTGTCCCTGTTGGAGCAATACGGAGTGACCATCCTGCTGCCCATTCTCGCCATGGCGGGGGCAGGCCAGGTCGGCCCTGCGATTGCCGTGTATTTTAAAAGCAAAAACCGCTTTTTGAAGAAAACCGTTCTTTCCGCTTTGCCCATTGGCATGATGGGAGTAGGGGAGCCGCTCATCTACGGTGTCACATTTCCCCTGGCCCGTCCTTTTTTGGGTGCCTGCATCGGCGCGGCCTTTGGCGGGGCGCTGGAAGCGAGCTTCATGGTAGGGGCGCGTGCCATGGGAATCTCCGGTCTTCCGCTGGCACCTACCACAGACCATGTGTATATCTATCTTTTAGGAATTTTGGTCAGCTATATCGCCGGATTCATTGCAACCTGGGTACTGGGCTTTGATGATCCGCCGGAAGAAGAACAGGAGTGATGATGATGAACAAAGTGATTGTTGTGGTTGACATGCAGAATGATTTCGTGGATGGAAGCCTTGGAACGAAGGAAGCACAGGACATGCTGCCGCGCTTGGTCCGCAAACTGGACGCCGAGAAAGGGCAGGCGGATTTCATCTTTACGATGGATACGCATGCGGAAAACTATCTGGAGACGCAGGAGGGCAAGAAACTTCCGGTCAAGCACTGCATCAAGCCGCAAAAAGGATGGGAAATCGTACCGGCTCTGCAACCGTTCAAGGCAATGGCACGGACCATTGTGGAAAAACCGACCTTTGGCTCCACTGCGCTGCCCGAATACGTCAAGGCGTATGATGAAATCGAAGTGGTCGGCCTTTGCACGGATATCTGCGTGATTTCCAATGCCCTGCTGATCAAGGCATTCTTCCCGGAAAAAAAGATCAGCGTGGATGCCTCCTGCTGCGCGGGCGTAACCCCTGAGAGCCATGACAATGCGCTGGATGCCATGAAGATGTGCCAGATCGAAATTGTTTAGGACAATGCCAGAATATCGGCAGGAACTTCTTGTTCTGCGTCGAATATGTAGCATAGGACAGTATGAGAACCGGAACGGGAGGAGAGCATCATGAACAAGACAGCGGTGATTGAAACCATCAACAAGATGACGAAGAAGGCGCAATTCAGAAATGAGGACAACTCATTTTGCATCACGGTGTATCGGGCGGACGAGCCGACAGCCAAGAAACCGTACGGAATCATTATTGACACGGAATTGCTGCACAACTTACGGCCCCATTCGGACAAGTCGGGAGATATCACAAAGTTCACCTACGATGAGGTCGTTGATATTGTGAAAAATCTCACAAAAGAAATGAAATCTGTCGATATCATCAAGGAATGATAAAAGAAACAGGATTCCTGCCATTAGCATCGCGGCAGGAATTTTTGTTTTACGTTCGAGGAATCCTTGATTCATATCTGGACATGCCTTGCGTCTTTTGATAAAATTAAATGTTAGTTGAATTTAGTGGATGGAACGGACGAAAGGAAGGACGGCATGCCAGAACAAAGGAAACAGAAAGGTGCCTCTGGATATGATAGGACGAAAACTTGCTGCCTTTTGGTGTATGGCTGCCAGATGAATGTCTCGGATGCCGAGCGCATGGAAGGGCAGCTCAGGAGAATCGGCTATGAGCGGATTGACCGCATGGAGGATGCGGATCTGATTCTCATCAATACCTGCTGCGTCCGCGAGACCGCTGAGGATAAGGTGTACGGAAAAATCGGCGAGATCAAGCAATTGAAGCGCAGGAATCCCGAACTGATTTTCGGTATCACGGGGTGCATGGCCCAAAAGGAAGGGGACGCTCTCATAAGAAGAGCGCCACATATTGACTTTGTTCTGGGGACAAACAAGGTGCACGAACTCACGAAAATCATCCAACAGATGGAAATCTCGCGGGAGCATGTGGTGGATGTGATGCTGGGGGAGACCGAACTGCCGGATGATGTTCCCGTGGCCCACGGCAGCGGTTTTTCCGCATGGGTCCCCATCATGTACGGCTGCAACAATTTCTGTACCTACTGCATCGTGCCCTACGTGCGCGGCCGTGAGCGCAGCCGCCTGCCGGAGGACGTGCTGTCCGAAGTGGAGGAAGCTGTCAAACAGGGATATAAGGAAGTAACCTTGCTGGGACAGAATGTGAATTCCTATGGCAAGGACCACAAACAGGCGGATTTTGCGGAGCTTTTGGAACGCGTTGACCACGTGCAGGGCATCCGGCGAGTTCGCTTCATGACCTCCCATCCCAAGGATCTCAGCGATCGGGTCATCGAAGCCATGAAAAACGGACAGCATCTTTGCGAGCATATCCACTTGCCGGTGCAGCACGGGTCGAATCGTATTCTAAAAGCCATGAACCGCGTCTATACGGTGGAACAGTATCGGGACTTAGTACACAGGATTCGTGAAAACATCCCGCAAGTCAGTCTTACAACGGATTTGATCGTGGGCTTTCCGGGGGAAACGGATGCTGATTTCGAAGAAACGTTGGATTTTCTTCGGGAAATCCGCTTTGATGCGGCCTATACCTTTATCTATTCCAAGCGTTCGGGCACACCTGCGGCAAAGATGGAGCAACAGGTGGAGGAGGGGCTCAAGAAAGAGCGCCTGAAGGCACTGATGGAGGTGCAGAATGCCATAAGTCTGGAAATCCATGAAGCTTTGAAGGACTCCGTCGCCGAAGTCATGGTGGAAGGCCCGAGCAAGACGGATCCGTCTGTCTATACCGGGCGTACCCGCACGAATAAGATCGTGCTTTTCCCTCATACATGTGAAATGCCCGGAGATTTCGCCCATATCCGCATCACCCAGCCTCAGACCTGGGTGCTGAAGGGCGAGCGTATTTCGGAATAAAATGAGACTTATTCAGCGGGAGTCTTAGCGTGGGATAAACGAAAAGAGGAAAGTATGGAACAGTTGACTCCAATGATGCAGCAGTATCTGGCAACGAAGGAACAATACCCGGATACCATCCTGTTCTTCCGTCTCGGAGATTTCTATGAGATGTTCTTTGAGGATGCGAAGACCGTGTCCGGAGAACTGGGACTGACCCTTACCAGCCGCAGCGGAGATGCGGAAAAGTCTCCCATGTGCGGCGTTCCCTATCATGCGGCGGAGACCTATATCAACAAGCTCGTCGGCAAGGGGTATAAGGTAGCTATCGCCGAGCAGATCGGCGATCCCAAAGCCAAGGGACTGACCAAGCGGGAAGTCATCAAAATCATCACCCCGGGAACGGTGCTTTCCGAATCAGCCCTGCAGGATGCGCAGAACAACTACATTGCGCTGATCTATGAACGGGATGCGGAAATCCTGCTTGCGGGAGCAGACATTTCAACGGGTGAATGTTTCTATGGAATCTATACAGGCCATGACAGGGTGCAGCAGCTTTTGGACGAGCTGTACCGTCTCATGATGCCGGAACTGCTGCTTGTGGGACAGCTTTCTTTCCGCGAGGAGCTCAATGAATTCGTTTCCCTTCGCATGTCCCACTGTGCCTTTACGGAAATACCGAACATTTCGCACTCGGCAGATGACAGAATCATCCAGCATTTTGACGCGGAAAACCGTCCTTCCGAGTCCTCGGCAAAGGAAGCTGTCGCAACGCTTCTGGACTATCTGCACGAAACGGTGAGGACGGATCTGACGCACCTTTCCAAGCTCACAAAGCTGGATTCCTCGAACAATCTGGTACTGGATACCTATACGCTTCGCAATCTGGAAATTACGAGGAATCTGCGTGACGGGGGAAAGAAGGATACTCTTCTGGATGTGCTGGACTTTACGAAGACCGCAATGGGAACACGGCTGCTGCGGAAGTGTCTGGACAGCATACTGGGCCAGACCTTTGGCGACTTCGAGCTGATCCTCGTCGCCTACAAGTTCGACGACGAGGAGAAGCGCGCGGCGTACGAGGCGCAGATCAAGAAGGACGCCGCCGTGTCCAAGGCGCGCAATTCCCAGATCATCCGCGAAGAGACAGCCAAGGCCGAGCAGGCTGCCATGAAGTACCACAAAGTAAGACAAGGCGACACCTTATCGGGCATCGCGAAGAAATACGGCACGAGTGTGAAAGCGCTTTGCCGACTGAATAACATCAAAGAGACGAAGATTCTGCAAATCGGGCAGAAGATAAGGGTGAGATAAAGAGCCCGTTAGAAAGACCGCTTCGCTCAAAGTAGAAAGCGACTACCCATAAACCCTAAATCATAAACCCCTCAACCCTCACTCATTCATGATGATAGGGCTCACCTCGAAGAATGGTCATTGCGCGGTAGATCTGCTCAATGGCCATTAATCGTATCATCTGGTGCGAAAAGGTCATTTTTGAAAGGGAAATCATTGAATCCGCCCTTTCATAAACTTCTTCAGAGAATCCGTATGCGCCTCCCACGGCAAAGGTTACGTCCCGTCCCCCGGAGAGGAGCTTTTCTATGTATGCGGAGAACTCGAGACTTCTCATCTCCTTTCCCCTCTCATCAAGGAGAATTAGCCTTGTCCCCTGTCTTAGCGCACTGAGAATCAGGGCACCTTCCTTTTCTTTGATCTGCTCCCTTGTGAGGGCGGACGCCTTCTTCAGCTCCGGGATTTCCTGGAGCGTAAAGGGCGCATAATGCTTCAGCCTGGACATATAAAGGTCCAGGCCATCTTTCACCCAGGGGACGTCCGTCTTCCCCACCGTAAGGAGAGTAAAATTCATCCTTGCAAAGATATGATTTAGGCTTGATATTTGCAAGGAAAGACACCCGTGATGAAAAGGATTATAGCTATACTTATTCTGGCGCTTTCACTAGGGAGCGGCCTTGAGAATTCACTCGGCGGCGGTCTCCTGTCCGCCCAGGAAACGGGCTACGAAGTCTTCGCGCCCATCGCTAAATATATCACCAAAGGCGATGCAGCCGCACTTTCCGCATGGTTCGCCCCGGATCTCGAGGTAACTGTCCTTAACACCACCCGTAACTGTTCCAAGACTCAGGCCCGCCAGATTGTAAAGACCTTCTTCGAAAGCTATACTCCTAATACCTTCACT
>CALGGN010000103.1 GCA_937915915.1 uncultured Selenomonas sp.
CGGCGGGCAGCGGCAGCGCATCCTGATTGCCAGAGCCTTGGCCGCCCGTCCCGCCATCGTGGTCTTTGACGAAGCCACCAGCGCCCTTGACAACCGCACCCAGTCCATCGTCACGGAAAGCCTTGACCGCATGAGGGCCACCCGCCTGGTGGTGGCGCACCGCCTCTCCACCATACGGAACGCCGACCGCATCATCGTCCTGGACAAGGGGCAGATCGCCGAAAGCGGCACCTTTGAGGAACTGGTGGCAAAGGGCGGGCTCTTTGCCGGACTGGTGAAGCGGCAGGTGGCCTAAGGGTAATGAGAAAGAGGGATAAATCAATGCAGCTACAGAAGTGGATGAAGAAACGCATGAGAAAAGAGAGTCTTTTGACGCTGGCTATCCTGGTCTTATTCAGTCCCGGAGCCATGGCCGAAAGACTTCCCCTCACGCTGGACGAGGCAGTGTCCCTGGCTCTCAGCAATAACCGCTCCATTGAGCAGGCCCTCTGGGCCAGGGAATCAGCTGCGAGCCAGCTATCGGAGGTGCGGCGGCAGTCCGGCCGCACCCTGCGCTGGTCCGGCCAGGCCCGCCATATCGGCGGCGCTTCCTATGCGGGCAGCCGCAGGCAGCACGATGCAGCCGTGGCCCAGCACCGGGCCTATGAGCTGGGGCTGGTGGCTCAGGATGCAGACCCTTCCAACTACCCTTCGTACAACAACGAGTTTTCCAACAGCGTGAGCCTTTCCATTCCCCTCTACACGGGGGGCAGGCTGGAACATCAGCGGGAGGCCGGGGGCTATGCCCTGAATGCCGCCGACCTCACGGTGGAGAACCGCTGTCAGGAGGTGCGCTACAACACCAGGGCGGCCTATTACCGCGCCCTGCAGTACCGGGATCTCATCGGGGTGCGGCAGGGGACCATCAAGGCCCTGCAGGAGCACTGCAATCAGGTGGGACTGCAGCTGGAAGTGGGCAACGTGGCCTACTACGACCTCTTAGCCACGGAAGTGCAGCTGGAAAATGCCAGATTCTCTCTGGTGGAGGCAGAGGGCAATTACCAAAAGGCCCTGCACAGCCTGGCCAATCTCCTTGGTCTGCCTCCCCGGACGGAGCTGGAGCTGCAGGAAAGCCTCGCCTATCAGCACCACGGCGCAGCCTTGGAGGACTGTCTGGACTACGCTCTCACCTACCGCCCGGACGGCATTGCCAGCGAGTTCGCCCTGAAGCAGGCCCGGGCCGCCAAGGAGGCAGCCAAGGCGGGCTGGCGCCCCACGGTCACAGCCGCCCTCACGGAAAGTCGGGCCGGGGAGGATGCCTTCAGGAAAAATCACAGCCAAAACTGGGGCGCGGGGATTGGTCTGGAGTGGAATGTCTTTGACAACGGCGTGACCGCTGCCCAGGTGCAGACGGCTGAGGCGGCGCTGCGCACGGCGGAATCAAGGGCCGCCCAGACCAAGGAAACCATTGCCTTGGAAGTGGAGAATGCCTATATCGACCTGGCCTCTGCAGAGAGGAATATCGCCACCTCGGAAAAGGCAGTACAGAAGGCGGAGGAAGAATACCGCATCGCTCTGGTCAGGTACACGGAAGGGGTGGATACGAACCTGGCGGTGATGGATGCCCAGGAAAAGCTTACGGAAGCCCGGACGAAATACTATGCGGCCTTTTACGGGGCCAGCAGCGCCAAGGCGGCTCTGGACAAGGCCATGGGCATTCCCGTGTACATAGACGCACCTGTCTATGCGGCGGAGGTGGAAGCAGGGAACTCCGAAGGCAAGGCGCTTTCTGCCGCTGCGCTGGATGAAGCGGCCAAAAAGCAAGCCGGTGAGGTGCGCCCTGCCGCCGTGGCAGGGAAGGACACCGAGGGGGCAGGAGAGGCCCTGCCGGAGAGCCCCGCTGACGTGAAAAAAGAGATGACGGGAAAATGAAGATGAAAGGACTAGAAAAGGCATTCGTGCCTGCTGCAGTTACCTTTGAGGAAATCTATGAGGAAAATTACGCCCGGATTTACAATTACCTCTACGGCTCCCTGTTGCATCGGCAGAAAACGGAGGATCTGACCAGCGAAGTCTTTTTCGAGGCACTGCGCTCCTTCTCCTGCTTTGACATTGCCAAGGGCAGCCCCAGAGCCTGGCTCACCGGCATTGCCCGGCACCGCCTGCTGGACAGCTTCCGCAGGGCCGCCAGCCGCCCGGAGGTGCTGATGGAGGCCCCGCCGGAGGAAAGCGCGGAGCAGAAACCCTCTTGGGAGGAAGGCCATACCCTGTCCTGTCCGGAAAACGAAGCGGCAGTGCGCATCCTGAGCAGGCTCTCTCAGCGGGAGAGGGAGTTTCTGGAACTGCGCTACGGCATGGAACTGACAGACGGGGAAATCGCCCTGCTCTGCGGCACCAGCCGCGAAGCCATCCGCAAGCGGTATGAAAGGCTCTTGGCAAAGTGCCGGAGGATGTGAAAAAAAATTTATGGGAACCGTCCGTTTTGGCGGCGCTGATGCGAATATATAAGCAGAGAGGCAAATGAGGAGGAGTGAAAATCATGGAGGTGAAGGGCAAGGATATTTCTGAGGAGCTGCTCAAGCTGTAGAATGGCCAGACGGCGGAGGAACTCTTGAAGGTGAACCGGTCGTGATTTTTTGAAAGGTTTCCGAAAGGCGAGAAAGGTATGGACGCAGACAAAACTCTCCGCCGGGCAGATTTCTCCTTAGAAACGGACTTCAAGGAGCGGCTTTGGCAAAGGCTCGTTGAGGGAATGCAGTCATGGGAGGAAGGGGAGCTGGCCGATGACTTTATGGAGGATGTGACGGCGGCAAGGGCAGTCCCCTGCACCGCCGCCCAAAAAGCTTCACGAAATGGAATGAACTCCCGCAAAGGGTTCAGATAAAAAATTATTTTGGGAGGAGTGTTGATTTATGGCAGATTTTGAAAAGATTGGCAGAGCAATGGTGCATGACGAGACAATGGTTACCGGCGACATATCCGAGGCCTATGCCAAAGCCAAGGCCATTGATGGCAGCCTTGGGGAGGATGAATTCAAAGCCTTCATCCAGCCCATCCGGGAAAATTACGCCAAGGGTCAGGAGTTTAGCAAGCTGTTCCAAAAGTGTTCCGAGGATGCAGCCTTTGCCGACAAGGTGGCGGCAGCGGACAGCCCGGAGGCCGTATATGAGCTGGCCAGGGATTTTGTGAACCTCAGCAAAGAGGATTTCCTGCTGTTACTGAAAGCAACCGAGGATATGATGAAAGATACAGCCGGCAAAGAGGGTGAACTGTCGGATGAGGACATGTCAGCCGTGGCCGGAGGTTTCAACTTAGGAAATTATGCGAAGAGTTGGGCTAAGTTCACCTGGGCGCGGGTAAAGATGGGCGTTGCAGTAGCCGGTGCTCTTGTCACCACCGTTGGAACCGGTGGAGCAGCAGCCGGAGTTGCTTGGGCCGGAGCAGGGATTGCCGTCAAAGAAAGCGTGGACGGTTATGTAGAAGGCGTCAAAGGCATGTACAAAGAGATAAAGTCGCTGTTCTGATTGGAAAGCTGGCATTTTCGGCAAGACGGAGGGGAGTGGTTGCCCGGCATTTGCGATAAATCCACAGTGAATGTCCGGGCAAATTGCTCCTGCAGCTTTTAGGAGGAATCATCATGACAAATCCGGCAAATTGATTCTGCCGTTTGCAAATAAATTTTATTTTCTTAAAGGAGCATTCCCGTTA
>CALGGN010000104.1 GCA_937915915.1 uncultured Selenomonas sp.
AGATCTACACTCTTTCCCTACACGACGCTCTTCCGATCTCTTGAATGTGTGCGCCGGACCAAGAGTGTCAAGTCCTTCCTTAATGTCACCACGGACAAGGTATACGAAAATAAGGAATGGGCCTGGGGCTATCGGGAAAACGAGCCTTTAGACGGCTATGACCCCTATTCTAACAGCAAGAGTTGCTCTGAGCTTGTCACCCACAGCTATAAAAAAAGCTTTTTCGCCGATGGCCGATGTGCCATTTCCACGGCCAGGGCAGGCAATGTTATCGGTGGCGGGGATTTTTCCGAGAACCGCATTGTGCCGGACTGCATTCGTGCCGCCCTGTCCGGCAAGGCCATTGAGGTGCGCAATCCCTACTCCACCCGGCCTTACCAGCATGTATTGGAGCCTCTGTATGCCTACCTGCTTATCGCACAGGCCCAGTATGAGGATGGTAAGTACGCAGATTGGTACAATGTGGGGCCTGATGAATGCGATTGCGTCACCACCGGTGAGCTGACGGATATGTTCTGCCGCCATTGGGGTGAGGACATTGCTTGGAAGAATGTCAGCGTGGATGGCCCCCATGAAGCCAATTTCCTGAAGCTGGATTGTTCCAAAATAAAAAGTCGGCTTGACTGGCAGCCCAGATGGCATATTGAGGAAGCCCTGCGGGAAACAGTGGGTTGGGCCAAGGCATGGCAACAGGGTAAAGATATCGTTCAAGTGATGGAAACACAGATTGGTGAATTTATAAGGAGGGCATAATGGATAAACAGAAAATGCATGACAAGATTCTGGCCATGGTGCGGGAATACTGCGACACTTATCACAAGCAGGATAAGGCATACAAGGAAGGGGATCGCATCCCCTATGCCTCCCGCGTCTACGATCATGAGGAGATGGAAAACCTAGTGGACAGCGCTCTGGAGTTTTGGCTTACCTCCGGTCGCTATGTGCAGGCGTTTGAAAAGGGCATGGCTGAGTATCTGGGCACGAAGTATGTGGCTGTGGTAAACTCTGGATCTTCGGCTAACTTGCTGGCCTTCATGACCCTGACTTCTCCGCTGCTTAAGGAACGCCGTATCCGTCGGGGTGACGAGGTCATCACGGTGGCGGCAGGGTTTCCCACTACGGTCTCTCCCATTATCAACTACGGGGCAGTGCCGGTGTTTGTGGACGTGACCATCCCCCAGTACAACATTGATGTGACCAAGCTGGAGGCAGCGCTTTCTCCCCAGACCAAGGCTGTGATGATTGCTCACACCTTGGGAAATCCCTTCGACCTGAAAGCTGTCAAAGATTTTTGTGACAGGCACAATCTGTGGCTGGTAGAGGATAACTGTGATGCCCTTGGCTCCCTCTACACCATTGACGATGAGGAAAAGCTGACGGGCACCATTGGTGACCTTGGCACCTCCAGCTTCTACCCGCCCCACCATATGACCATGGGACAGGGAGGCGCCGTCTACACGGACAATCCTCTGTTGAACAAGATTATGCGCTCCTTCCGCGACTGGGGCCGTGACTGTGTCTGCGCATCCGGTCAGGATAATTTCTGCGGGCACCGCTTTGACGGACAGTATGGTGAGCTGCCCAAGGGATATGACCACAAGTACGTCTACAGCCATTTCGGCATGAACCTCAATATCACGGACATGCAGGCTGCCGTAGGTGTGGCACAGTTGAAGAAGTTCCCGAAATTCGTGGAGCGCCGCCGCTATAATTTCGACCGTCTGCACAAGGGGCTGCAGGAAGCAAGTGACAAGCTGATCCTGCCTGAGCCTGTGGAAAACAGCAAGCCCAGTTGGTTCGGCTTTATGATGACCTGCAACGGCGTGGATCGTGAGAAAGTGGTGCCCTATATCGAGAGCAAGGGCGTGCAGACCAGGATGCTCTTTGCCGGGAATCTTATCAAGCACCCCTGCTTTGATGAAATGCGTAAAAGTGGCGAAGGCTACCGTGTAGTAGGCGCTTTGACCAATGCTGACCGCATTATGCGCGACACCTTCTGGGTGGGTGTATATCCGGGCATGACGGATGAAAAGCTGGATTATATGATTAAGGTCATTAAGGAAGCTGTGAGCCAGTAAAATAGGATTGTCTATGCTTGGGTGTTTTGAAAGTTATTCAAAGAGATGGCGAAAAATATGAAGAGATGTTTTCTGGTTACTGGTGCGACTGGCTTTTTGGGCAGTCATCTGATCAAGCGTTTGCTGCGTGAGGAGCAAGATGTCGTTATCCTAAAGCGCAGCTTTTCAGATGTGGCTAGGATTGCGCGAGAGCTTAGCCGTCTTAAAGCCTACAATATTGATGAAATTTCGGATGTGGCGCAGATTTTTCACGATCAGCGCATAGATGTGGTGATTCATACGGCTACATGCTATGGACGGCAAAATGAGGAAAATCAGCATATCGTTGAAACAAATCTAAATTTCCCATTGAGGTTGCTTGAAAGGGCTGCTTCATTCAAGGTAGAAATTTTCCTCAATACTGATACTGTTTTGCCAAGAGGGTTAAACGGATATGCGCTTTCAAAGAAACAATTCTCTGAGTGGGGGCGGCAGTTTGCAAGAGAAGGGAAGATACGGTTCATAGATGCGGCATTGGAGCACATATATGGTGAGGATGACAGCAAATCAAAATTTGTGACGTTTCTGTTTGAATCCATGCGGGACGGTGTGCCGGAACTGAATCTTACGGCGGGAGATCAGAAGAGAGATTTCATATATGTGGAAGATGTGGTTGAGGCGTATTGGCTGATATTGGCTCATCAGGGAGCGGCAGAACCATATCAGCGTTATGAAATTGGCACAGGAAAGACAGTGAGCATTAGGGAGCTTACCCTTAAAATTAAAGATATCCTGCACAGCGAGACAAAGCTTAACTTTGGCGCGGTTCCATACAGGGATGGAGAAGTCATGGAATCGAAGGCAGATATATCTGGGCTTGAATCATTGGGATGGGTCCCCCATACGGATATTGAGAAAGGAATATCAGAAATGATGAATTATTACAATAAAATGAAAAGTACAAAAATGGGGAAGTAAACCGCTACAACATCAGTGGTTGCCGGATGCCAATTTTCTCTGGAATGAGGAAAGTGGCATAAAAAAACTAATTCGTTAGGGATTATCGAAAAGTATAAAACAGAATTGGACGGGTGCTATGAGCTTCAGCCGATTATTCGTAAGGATACACGGGGATGCTTTGTGAAAACTTTTCACTGGAGTGAATTTAAAGCATTGGGCCACCCGACAAAATTCAAGGAAGAATATTATTCCGTTTCAAGCAAGGGCGTGCTGCGGGGGCTTCACTTCCAATTGCTACCTGTGGACCATGAGAAACTGGTGTATTGCGCAGAAGGAAAAGTATTGGATGTGGCTGTTGATCTTCGCAGAGATTCCTCTACTTATGGCAAGTATCACTTATTTGAACTTGACAGTGAGCATGGTGACAGGTGCTAATGGTTTTATCGGCAGTGCTGTAATCAAATATTTGTCCGGACAGGGCGTGGAGGTGCTTGCACTTTGCCATAACGGTCATAGTGACAAGATAGATGGTCTTCCATTGGTAACAATTGCCTCCATGGAATTAGCAAATATGCAGGCTGTGTGCGAAAGTGTCCCCAAGGACGAATATGATGTTTTTTATCATTTTGCGTGGAAGGGGGCAGCCGGAGCAGCAAGAGCGGATACCAGACTGCAGTTGGATAATGTTCAGTGGACGGTTGATGCTTTAGAAACAGCATACAAGATTGGTTGCAGGAGATTTGTCGGCGCTGGCAGCATCATGGAGCATGAGGCGATTGCTGATATACATACGCAAGGACACAAGTCGGGGCTGTATTGACGATGTTGCTAGGGCATTCTACCTAATAGGGGAGAAAGGGAATGCCTTTCATAGGTATCTGATTGGAAGTTCTGCTGCCAGACCGTTGAGGGAATTTCTTTTAGAGATGAAGAACACGGTGGCGCCAAGTCTTGACTTTCGTTTTGGTGCGATCCCTTTTTCGGGGATTAGTTTACCACTTCATTGCTTTGACTGTGCAAATACGGAAAAAGATACTGGATTTAAGGAAACACTGATTAATTCCCTTTTGCCCTTGCCGAGTCTTTTCCT
>CALGGN010000105.1 GCA_937915915.1 uncultured Selenomonas sp.
TATATAAAAATCTTTTTAATAACTGATAAAAATTTATTAAAGAAAATCCTTTCTGAAAAAGATAAAGAGGGGAATATTCAGAAGAATTTAGGTGGTATGTGAATTAGAAAACCCATCATTCTAAATGAGAATCGGTGGTCATCGGTATAGAGGTGATGCGAAATAATTTTATATACGAAGTTGAAATACCATAGCTAAAAGGTATACAGGAAAATTGGCGCAGAACTCCCAGCCCCTGAAAACCCAAATTTTTTTCAGGGGTCAAGCACTCTCATGTTTGTAATTGCGCCAGGCATCTACGTGGATGACGGATATTATGGCGAATAACCGAATATACCACATCATAGAAGAACGATGGTGCCCTTCTTCCAGTAGCCCGTCGATCTTTATGCGTTTGTTGGCTCGTTCGGCAGATGTGCGCTTGTTGTAGACCTGCTTCCACTGAGTCGAACCTCGTGGAGGATCGCAGAAAAGCCGTGGATCATCCTTGAGGCTTATATTCACGACACGACCATAAGTGGACTTGGTACAGCGATTATCGCACATGCATAACCTTTCGGCGTATTTAGTCTTTGGGCAAATATATTTGGCTCTGTGTCGCTTCTTGTCAGTGCCATTGGGCTTCATAGGAAGTCCCAGAGGGCAGATTGGTACACCGTCATTTCCAATGGTATATCTCCTGTCCTCAGCAGATTTCGTACCGCGAGGGTTCAAGTCTATGAAGGGCGTTATGCTGCTTTTGCTGCACATCTTGTACACGGCGGCTGCATCGTGTGCAGAATCAAGGATCAAAGCGGAAATATTCCAGTCAGCGAAGAACGCCTTGATGCAGGCGAGTCCGTGCAGCATGGAAGGAAGGTCATGGCGGGAAGCGCGCTCCAGGATAGGGAAGACCGGCAGTCCTGAGTTTGCATCTGTGAAGAGATAGAGGTTATAGCCGTAGTAGAAGAAATTTCTGGACGAATCCCAGCCCCAATTGGCATCGGGCTGGGAGAACCAGCGCTTGTGGCAGCATTTGTCGATGCTCTGTTTATGGCAATCGCAGATAGAGTGGCTGCGCTCACGGTTGGATACGACCACGGGAGTGCCGTCTCCTGCCAGAACCATATTCTTGGTATTCAGGAGGTCTTTACGTATTGAGCCAGCCAGGAAGATGCGGCTGAAGATTTCACAGATGATGAAAAGCTTGATTTTGAGGATGCCTTCGGCGCCGTGCCCCTCGAAATATTTGATGATGGTGGCAGCATGATCTTTGTCGAAGGACGGAGACTTTTCGCCATTGCCCTTTCCTTTGGGAGGTTTTTTCCTTCGATAACGTAGGTGAGGCAAGAAGTTGTTGCAGCCTGGTCACAAGCGATGGAAGAAGTCATAAAAAGCGCCGTAGGACGGTGTGTGGTCTGGCGAAAAGCCTGATAGTATGGCCAGGGACTCATCAGATTTCAGACGTTCGGCCCAGTCAACAAGAGAAGTGCACTTAAACCAGATGGAAAGCAAGTAGGAACGCAGCATCGAGGAAGGCAGCCGTGCAGGACGACCTTCCTCTGAGTAGAAAGGGGCGCATGATTTCGTCAAACGGCGAAAGATCAAGAGCTAGGAGCTTGACTGCCAGCTTGCGTTTCTTCTTGTCGAAGCGTTTGAGGCGGCTGTTGTGAATGCGTAGGGAGAGGAGCTGCTTAAAAGCAGCGTGGGAGCCGATTTCAGGCAATCTCAGCATGATGTTCACCTTCTTTCAAGTTATTGTACATGTGAAACATCAAACCGAGATGGGTGATACTCATTCGCAGCAGCTTTTGCTACAAATTGTGGGGGCACATTGAATAATGTGCCAAGGATTGAGGCAGGCAATAGTCGGCTTTGAGTTTTCTAATTTACATGATTGACAGGAAGAGGTTGGAGCAGCAGTATTTGTCCCAGTGAAGGAGCGTGGTGAGACATGAGGCCGGTGTCGGATGGCAAGGAATTGTTGCGGGCCTTGGGGCGGTTTCGGAAGGAACATCGCCCTGCCCTTGGCAATTTCTATAAGATGATGGATGAGGTGGAAGACTTGGCCCGCCGGGGGAAACTCTTTTTTGAGGATTCCGGGGACAGTTTCCTGATCTTCCAGGACGAGGGCAGGTATTGCCAGTTTTACTATACTTTCCCCAGAAACCTTGTGTCCGCGGGGGGACTGGAAACGAACTCGCCGAAGCCGCTGGCCTGCTACAGCATCGCCGGCGGCGCGGGGGCAGAGCAGGAGCTGGAGGAGCAGGGAGCCGTGCTGGCGCGCAGCGGCTTTTCCTTCGTGGTGCGGAATTTGCAGTTTGCTATGAAACTTGACGAAGCAGCTGAGGAAAAGATTGACAGCAAGCTGGCCCAATTTCAAAGCAGGCCCGGCCATGACAGATATATGCTGGATTTTCTGAGACAGGAGGACAGATCGGAACTCCGCAGTCTATGGGAATCCTGCTTTGACTTCTGCCGCATTCCTGACCTGTCCCATTCGTTGGGGGATATCGTGGCAAACCGGCAGATTATGGTGCTGCGCGACAAGGAAAAGGGGCAGATGGTTGCTACCCAGTTTATGGAAATTCGCGGGAAAAATGTGCATACGCAAAAAACCTGTGTGGATGAGGAATACCGTGGCCATGGTTTGGGAGCCTTTTTGGTGGCAGCCAGTCTCAAGGAAGCCATGAGGAGAGGCTGCAGCCGCTGGGTGGTGGAAGTGGATGAGGACAATACGGCCTCCCTGCGCATGCACTCTTTCCTGTCTCCCAAGCCCAATGGGATGATGGCAGAGCTGTGGACAAGGGGCGTGGATCATGCCTCAGAACAGTGGTGCGATGGTGGAGATGTTCGTGGCTAGCGTTTGAAGCCATCATCCAGTCAAGATTGCTTGAGAAATGAAAAACTCCCGCCATGACGGCGGGAGAAGGTTCACCAGTTGGCCTGCACGGCGGCCTGGGCTTCGCCTAATTCGGCATCGTGGCTATGAGGCAGTTGGCTTCGCGGTTGGTGAGCCGATGGA
>CALGGN010000106.1 GCA_937915915.1 uncultured Selenomonas sp.
GCCTATGAAGATTTATCCTGCGTCCTATCTTAAAATTTATTTATTGCCAGCTCCTGACGCTGTCCAAAAATCGCGGTTCCAACGCGGACCATATTGGCCCCCTCCTCCACGGCAATGGTATAATCGTGCGTCATACCCATGGATAAGTAATCTATGTTCGCCTTTGGCATATTCTTTCCCTTTAGCTGCCAAAAGATTTCATGCATTTCATGGAATAATGGCCGGCAATCCTCCACATCCTCATAATTCGGGGCAATGCACATCAGCCCCCGAAGCCTCAGATTTGGAAGCTCCTGCACACACGCAATGAGTCCGTCCAGCTCTTCGCGATAAATGCCCGACTTGCTTTCCTCTTTCGCGAGATTCACCTGCAGCAGTATATCCTGCCGTTTGCCGATGGCTGCCGCCGCTTTGTCCACGGCCTTGGCAAGATGCTCGCTGTCAATGGAATGGATGAGGTCGAAGTATCGGACGGCCTGCTTCGCCTTATTGGTCTGCAGATGCCCGATGAGATGCCACTGCACCTTGCGCTCCAAAGCCTCATATTTGCCCACGGCCTCCTGTATGCGGTTTTCCCCGATCGCGGTCACGCCCGCGTCGATCGCCCTGCGCATTGCCGCGACGTCGTGGTTCTTCGTCACCGCTATCAGCTGCACAGGCTCTTCTTTCAAGACAGCCTCCCGACGCATACGGGCCTGCTCGATCTCATGCTCGACATTCCGAAGCCGCTTTTCGATTTCGTCCATATCCATCCCCCTTTATAGGAGCGCTCAATATTCCCTCAAGCCGATCATCGCGCCGATCCGGCCGGTAGTCCCGCCATCCGCGCGATAGGAAAAGTACCAACCATGCCTGCAGCAAGTACACTCCGCCGCGCAGTCGATATTCGATGCTTCCATGCCTGCCTGCAGAAGCTGGAGACGATTTGCCTCCCAAAGGTCAAAATGAGGCTTGCCATTCTTTTGCCCCGCCAGAAGCCGCTGCCAATCCTCAGGGAACGCCTCCCGGCACGCAGTCTGTACATCCTCTCCTACCTCATAGCAGCATGGCCCGATCGACGGTCCGATCCCTGCAAGGCATTTTTCCGGCTCTGTTCCGAATTCGCGCTCCATAGCTTCCAGCGTTTTGCGCGCGATTTGCTTCACAGTTCCCTTCCAGCCGCCATGCGCAATCCCGATGGCATGATGTTCGGAATCGACGAAGAGAATGGGCGTACAATCCGCGAAGCAAAGCAGGAGCGGAATCCCCGGCACATCCGTGATGAGCGCGTCCGTTCCCGGAATCGCATCCCCATAATCCCTGCTGCCGCGTCCCTTGAGTTCCTCGGTCACCCGCAGCACTTCCGTGCCATGCACCTGCTCCGGCGTCACGATATCCTCGGCCTTGAAATTCAGGGAATTCGCGAAGATTTCCCGATTCCTGCGCACATCCTCCGCGCTGTCCCCCACATGAAGGCCCAGATTCAGCGAGCTGTACGGTGCCTTGCTGACTCCGCCCATGCGGGTGGAAACGGCATGGGACACAATGTCCTCCGGGAACAGCCCGAATTTTCCATGCCAAAGATTATCTGCCATATGTTTCAGAAAAAAACTCATGTCCATGCTCCTCATACTAGCTGCTACACACACCGCAGCGCCTGCACCCATCGAAACAGGCCACGGTCGCCTGCATCTGCTTTGCCTTCTCCAGTTCCCCGTAAAGATAGCTCTTGGGAAAGCCCATATCCAGCCGATCCCAAGGAAACAGTTCCCCCGGTTCACGCCTTCTGGAAAGGTAGAAGGATGCATCCAGCCCGCATTCCTTCATGGCCCTGCGAAAAGCCTTGCTTCCCCCATGCTCATGCGCCCTGAGAAGTACCTCGGCCATCCTGCGGTCGCCACGGGCCAGCACGCCCTGAATATATGCTTCCTTTGGTGATTCTGCAACAATATCAATGTTCCCGCGCCGTTTCAATCGCGCGCGGATGATCTTCAACGCCGCCTCCACATCGTGCTTTTCCGCCATCGGCAGCCATTGGAACGGCGTGAACGGCTTCGGAACAAAGGGATTGATGCTCAGCGTCAAAGTCCCCCTGCTGCCGTGTTCCTCCATGTAATCCTTGAGCCGATCCGCCAGTGACGCAATCGCTTCGATATCCTCCCGTGCCTCAAAGGGAAGCCCGATCATCAGATAAAGGCGGAAATTCCGTATGCCTGCAGCCAGTCCCAGATCCACTGCGGTGAACAAATGCTTCTCCTCAATGCCCTTGTTGATGACAGCGCGCATACGCGTGCTCCCTGCCTCGGGCGCCATCGTAAGGGTCTTCAAACCGCTTGCCGCAAGGGAATCCACCAGTTCCTTCGTCACGGAGTCCGCGCGGAAGGATGCCACGGACATGGAGAGCCCTTCGCCCAAGATGCTTTTGCACAGCGCATCGATCTCAGGGTAGTCCGAAATCGCCGCGCCCATCAGACCGATGCGCTTTCCATAGCGCAAAGCCTCCCGCACTTCCTGACGGATAACGGAAAGGGAACGATTACGCGGACGCCGGAAACAATAACCTGCCATGCAGAAGCGGCAATGTCTGCCGCAGCCACGCGCTGTCTCAATGAGATACAGATCGAATTCCGTATGCTCCGTCACAATGACCGTGTGCGCAGGATAATCGTCCAAATCCCGTACCCATTGGCGCGTGATACGTTCCGGCGCTCCCTCGGCGGCAGAAATCCGCTGCAGCGTCCCATCCTCTCCATAGCAATGCTCGTAGAGCGACGGCACATAAACACCCGGCACGCCCGCAATCCGCTTCAAGAGTTCCCTGCGCGGAAGACCATCGGCCTTCGCCGCGTAATACGCGTCCAGAAAAGCCGGCAGGATCGCTTCGCCCTCCCCGATGATGAAGGCATCAAAGATCAAGGAAAGGGGCTCCGGATTGAAGGTGGCGCACGGCCCGCCCGCAATGAGCAGCGGTTCCTGCTCTCCGCGCTCTGCCGCGCGGAGCTTCACATGGCCCAGCGCCAGAATCTTCATGATATGGAAATAATCCATTTCAAAGGATACGGCAAAGCCAATGACGGGAAAACGGAACAGCGGCGTCTGCGTCTCCAGGCTCATGAGCGGTGTCTCCGTGCGCTCATAGCGTTCCAGCGATTTTTCCTCCGGCAGGAACAAGCGCTCGCACGCGGTATCCGGCCTGCGGTTCAGCAGCTCATAGATGATATGCATCCCCAGATTCGACATGCCGACATGATAGGAATTCGGATAGACCAGCGCAAATCTTTCCCGCCCTCCGGCAGGGTAGATGACATAGCCCTGTTCCAGCTCCAGCTGCCTGCGCAGCTCTGCTTTCAGGTTCCAAGCCAAATCCGCTTTCCCTCCCGCAAATCACATATCCCTATTTCCGCGTCCCTTGAGCAGTTCCTCCAATTCCAACTGAAAACTGCTGATATCCGCAAATTTGCGGTAGACCGACGCAAACCGGATATAGGCCACTTCGTCGAAATCCTTGAGCTTCTCCATGACCTTTTCGCCAATGGAGCGGGAAGTCACCTCACGCTCCATGGTATTGCGAAGCTCACGCTCAATCGTATTCGCCAGCGCCACGATGTGTTCCGTCGGGATATCGCGCTTGTCGCAGGAGCGGATCAAGCCATTCAAGAGCTTGTCCCGGTTGAAGGTCTCCCTGCAGCCGTCCCGCTTGATGACGATCAACGGCACCTGCTCCACCGCCTCATAGGTCGTGAAACGCTTGCCGCAGCCGCTGCACTCCCTGCGCCGACGGATCGTATTGCCATCATCTGCCGCACGGGAATCGATCACACGGCTGTCCGCTTTTTTGCAAAAAGGACATCGCATTGCTTATCTCTTCTTTCTTCCACTTTGTCTTTTCCCATCGTGCCTGCTGCGAAGCGGTCTGTCTGCCTTCAAGCTGTGTTCGGGCGGCACCAGACACTGTCTCCCATAGCCGATCAGATCCTCCCTGCCTGCCAGACGCAGAGCCTTCCGCACGATTCCATGATGCTTTGGATTCCAATACTGCAGGAGCGCGCGCTGCATCTGTTTTTCCTCATAGGATTTCGCCGTATAGATCTTCTCCCCCGTCATCGGATGGATTCCCGTGTAATACATACAAGTGGAAAGGGTTCCCGGCGTCGGGATGAAATCCTGCACCTGCTCCGGACGATATCCCAGCTCGCGGATGAACTCCGCCAACTCAATGGCATCCTCCAATGTCGCCCCCGGATGGCTCGACATGAAATACGGCACCAAATACTGCTTTTTCCCCAACCGCTGGTTGATCCGGGTGAACCGCCTGACGAATTCCAGATAAACAGCCTTGCCGGATTTCCCCATGAGCCTCGTCACGCGATCCGTGACATGCTCCGGCGCAATCTTGAGCTGTCCGCTCACATGATGTCGGCAAAGCTCCTCCAAAAAGGCATCCTTGGCAAGCAGCAGATAATCAAACCGGATGCCGGAGCGCACAAAGACCTTCTTGATGCCGGGCAACGCCCGCAACTTCCGCAGCAACGCGATATAATCGCTGTGATCCGCCATCAGATGTTTGCACGGCTCCGGCGATAGGCACGGCTTCCCCCGGCAGGTGCCCCGCTTCAGCTGCGCATCACAGGACGGCCTGCGAAAGTTCGCCGTCGGGCCGCCCACATCATGGATATAGCCTTTGAAATCCGGAAGCGTTGTGAGGAGCTGCGCTTCCCTCAGAATGGAAGCATGGCTCCTTCGTTGGATGATACGTCCTTCATGGGAAATGATCGCGCAAAAATTGCAGCCGCCGAAACAGCCGCGCTGGCTCACCAGACTGAACCGCACTTCCCGAATGGCAGGCACTC
>CALGGN010000107.1 GCA_937915915.1 uncultured Selenomonas sp.
CCTTCGTGGTAACCTTCACCGTGGAATCCAGCACGTTCTTCGCGAGGAACTGCGCAGATAGCGACCGTACCACCCCCGCTCTTTCTGTCGGAATTGGTGACGGCTGTAGTACATACGATACCCGCAGTCGGCGCAGAAGATTTTTCCCTCGAACAAATCCTTGAGTTTTGCCCTTGCCTTGGCGGTCTGCTGCATACTGTCATGGCGTTTTTTTACATCCTCATCCAACATGGCTTGAATCCGGTCAAACTGCTCTCTGGGAACTAATGGCTCATGGGCAGCCGGGAAAATATGCCAATGCTCCGGCGTGGTCTTTTCCCGATGAATGCCCTTGTAAATCGCGCTGTGTTCCTTCCCAAGAACACGAACACCGACATAGGCGGGATTTCGCAGGATGCTATGAACCATAATCGGCCACCATGGTTTTCCCTGACTGAAAGAAAGATTCGATTTCGGAGCATCCGCCGCATTCAATCTGCGGGCAATCTCCGCAATGGTTATTCCTTCATCTCTCCACTTGAAAATCTGCCGTACAATGTCTGCCCGAAGGGCATCCGGCACGATGTTTGTGCCATCTTCATTTTTACGGTAGCCATAGGGTACGCAACGCCAGCGAAATGCTCCTTCCCTCATTTGGATGGCCAAGGTAGTCTCCACCTTGCGGGAAATGTCCTTGGAATAAAGGTCGTTAATGAGATTTTGAAGCGGAACGATCAGGGACTCCGCAGCGTCCCCGGCCTTGAGTGTGTCCAGACCTTCCTTCACCGAGATGAACCTTACCCCCAAGTCTGGGAAAATGCTTTCCAAGTATGTCCCCGCCTCGATGTAGTTACGGGCAAACCGGGAGAGATCCCGCACTACGATAGCTTTGACAGTGCCGTTTTTCACATCTTCCAGCATTTCCTCAAAGGAAGGACGGCGCATGACGGTTCCCGTCCAGCCGTTATCCTCATATATCCTGACCAGTTGAAGGTCGGGACGTTCCCGAATGTATTCCCTGCACACGTCTTTCTGGTTCTCAATGGCCGCACCGTTGTCATCCCTGCCAAGGTTTTCCACCGAGAGCCGCACATAGATAGCCGTGGGATAGACGGTAGGCATACCGCTCTGGGGCTGTGCCTCCACATCGGCCTGATTGCGATACCGACGGCTTTTTCTTCCTCTGCCCATGCCTCACACCTCCTGTCCTGTCTGCGGAATTTTCGCTTCCTCAGTTACTGACGGCAACAATTCCGCATGATGCTCCACAAACTCGCTCATTCGCTGGTACTCGTCCCGGTAGCGAAATACTACCTCCAAGGTATGCCCTTCGTAGATGAAGATTTTGTCGATGAGCGCCATCAGTACACGGCGATTGACCTCTTCGATATTCTCATGCTGACGAAAGAGCGTCACCCAAACCTTTTCTGTCTCCCCTGTCAGCAAGGCATTCTTTTTCTCCCTCCGTAGATTTTCCAAGGCGGCACTCTTTTCCTCAATCTGAATCTTGTACTGCTGGCGGAAGTCGGCATATTCCTGTTTGTCCAAAATGCCGCTGGTCAAATCCTCATAGATGCGGAGCTTCATCCTGTGAAGATACTCAATTTCCTCCTCCAGTTTTTCCGTCTGCGCCTCGTAGTTCATAACGAGACGGTTGGCCGAGGGGAGCTTTGCGATGTAATCCATCATCCGTGAGAGGTCGAGAATGTGGCTTACATGGCTGGCAATGGCATTTTTGACGGTTCTCGTCAGTTCCGTCGCGCTCATACTGTGAGGACTGCAACCCTCATGACGCTTGTGGGTGGAGCAGACAAAGTAGTAATATTTCTTATCCTTGGCAGAAACCACCTTCCGAATCATGGGCTGGCCGCAGTCCCCGCAGAACAGGAAGCCGGAAAAGGGATTGACCTCCCTGCCCGTGCTGACAATCCGCACATCCCTGTCCAGCATATTTCGGACTGCCATGAAATCATCATAGGTAACGAGAGCCGCATGAGCGTCCTCCACCCGAATCCAGTCGCTCTCATCCCGCTTTTGCACCACATGCACCTTGTAATTGGGAGTCCCCCGTTTTCCTTGGGCAAGAATCCCGATATAGACCTCATTGGTGAGGATGCGGCGCACTGCATTGTATGACCACTTGGCCGCCTCCCCAGTCTTGAAGCTCGTCTCGAAGCGAATGCCGCTCTTTATCTTATGCTCCATAGGAGACTGCACTCCAAGCTCATTCAGGTGATCGGCAATTTGCCCAATACTCATGCCGTCCTTGTAAAGCGAGAAAATCTGCCGGACAGTCTCCCCCGCTTCCTCATCTACGATGAGCCTGTTTTTATCCTGCGGGTCTTTCCTGTACCCATAGGGCGTATAGGAGCCGACATATTCCCCCTTGCGGCGCTTCACATCAAGATTTGTCCGTATCTTCACCGATATATCCTTGCAATATGTGTCGTTGATAAGATTTTTGAAGGGGATAAGGAACGAATGGGATTGGGGATTTTCGGTCAAGGTATCGTAGCTGTCGTTGATGGCGATGAAGCGCACCCCAAGCATGGGAAACACCTTCTCCAGATACCGTCCACCCTCAATATAATTGCGAGAGAAACGAGAAAGATCCTTGCACAGCACGGCATCGACCTTCCCCTGCCGCAGGGCATCCTCCATCTTATGGAAGGCAGGGCGTTCAAAATCCACCCCGCTGTAGCCATCGTCCACAAAGGTCTCCACCAGTTCCAAATCGCCGTGCTTTGTGATGTACTCCTCGCAAAGTGCCTTCTGGCTGGCAATGCTGTTGCTCTCGGCCTTATCACCGTCATCTTTGGACAATCTTGCGTAAATGGCGGTTCGATAAACCGTTTTGGTTTTGGGCATAGAAAAAAGCCTCCGTTCTTCTGACAGATTGAAATCCTCAAATCAGAAAAACCG
>CALGGN010000108.1 GCA_937915915.1 uncultured Selenomonas sp.
ATGCCCGGAAGATGGCACTGGATATGCGCATGATAGACCCGTCGTATGGCGACCATCCCGATAACAAAGCCTCTCATTGTGCAGCTACCATTGCCGAGTACTACAGGAAGTACGGCGAGCAGAAGGGTACGCAGTTTGTTTTCTCCGACTTGGGAACGTATCAGCCCGGTGGCGGATGGTCTGTCTATTCCGAAATCAAGCGGAAACTGGTGGAGGACTACGGCATCCCTGCCGACGAGATACGCTTCATACAGGAGTGCAAGAACGAGAAGGCACGGAAGGCCGTCATCGCTGCCATGAACGAAGGACGTGTGCGAGTTTTGTTCGGATCCACATCGATGCTGGGTACTGGCATAAACGCCCAAAAACGGGCTGTGGCGATTCATCATCTCGATAGCCCCTGGAGGCCAAGCGACCTTGAACAGCGCAATGGTCGTGCGGTCAGAAAGGGTAACGAGATTGCCAAGATGTTTGCAGGCAATAAGGTCGATGTGCATATCTACGCAGTGGAGCGGACGCTGGATGCGTACAAGTTCAATCTGCTCTATAACAAGCAGATGTTCATCACGCAGCTGAAGAGCGGTGCAATGGGCGCACGTACCATCGACGAGGGAGGCATGGATGAGAAATCGGGCATGAACTTCTCGGAGTATATGGCCATCCTGTCTGGCAACACCGACCTGCTTGACAAGGCGAAACTCGAAAAAAGGATTACCGCCCTTGAGAGTGAGCGCAAGAGTTTTATGAAGGCAAGGCGCACGGTAGAACTGGAGGTAGAGACCAAACAGAATGACCTGTTGCGAGACAAGGATATTCTGTCGAAGATGCAGGCAGACCAGAAAATCTTCGAGAAGAACGTCAAACACGACGGACTCGGGAATGTCATCAATGCCGTAACCATTGAGGGAAAGACATACGATGACTTCGAGGCATTGGGAGCCAAGTTACAGCAGATAGCGGACAAGACGGACACGAAGGGCATACCTAAGGAAATCGGCAATGCCTTCGGATTTCCCATAAAGGTCTGCACGGAAGAGGTGCAGAAGGGTGGACTGCCATTCCTCGAAAACCGCTTCTCTGTTCATGGCAACTACATCTACCGCTTCAACAACGGCCAGATGGCGATGAAGGACAAGGACGCTGCAGCCACTCACTTTCTTCGTGCCTTGGAGAAGATACCTGAGTACATCGCACAGTACAAGACCCGTATTGAGTCGATGGAGCGTGACCTGAAGCAACTCGTGCCGACGGTCAACAAGGAGTGGAAGAAAGAAACGGAACTCCGTGACCTGAAGAACGAACTGGCCGCCCTTGACCGCAAGATTACGCTCGACCTGGCACCCACAAAGTCCGAGAAGCAGGACAATAAGGATGCCAAGGAGTCGCAAAGTGAGGACAAGAAAGCCTCCATGTCCGTTGCGGAGCCATCGCCAGATAGGGATATTGGCGATGTGAAACGTAGGGGCATAAAAGTGTAGTTATAGCTTCAAAAGTGCAGTCCCGATTCCATTTTTTTCTGGAACCGGGACTGTTTTACTTGTAGAGTTTTGTCGGAATATCGAGTTTCTTTAGCTTGTCATAGAAAGATGATTTCGGCAGACCAAGTATCTTGTACGCTTCGGCAGTATTTCCTCCGACGCGTTTGAGAATCTTGATGATATACGACCGCTCCACATTGTTACGGAACTCTTCAAGCGTCATCACGCCCAGCATCTCTCGCGTTATCGTATGGTCGATTTTGTGTTGTCAGATATGGTAAACTCCGACATCAGTGAGATTGGAATCATCACAAAGACAAAATATCGTAGTCTGATGCGGCACGTGCGTTACGGAAAGGATTGGGATCTCGACCGTAAGCATGGCGGTGTAAGCATCATTGCACCGTTTGTAGATGCACAAAGCGGACCGCTTTACACGAATCGCCTGGAGGCCTTGCAGAATGCCATTTCGTACATTGAAAATTCCGATGCGGATCTGGTGCTCTGTTCGGATTGCGATTTGTTGGCAAATATCCCGTATCGTGAAATCATAGATGATCATTTACGCCGTGGGGCAGATGTGACCATCGTTTACAAAAAGAATACTTACGATCAAAAAATCGATTGAGCGTGGAGCTGACCATTAACGAGGAGCAGCGTTTGACCGGCGTGCATATGCATCAAGATAGCTCCGGAACGTTGAACCAAAGCTTGAATCTTTGGGTGATGAGTCGGGCGTTGTTACTTAATATTTTGCGTGATTCGATGGTGTATGGCTACCGAAGCTTTTCGCGGGAAGTAATGCCCCAGATGGTCAATCGGTATGTGCTTATGGGCTATGAATTCCGTGGCTATGCGCGTTCCATTACCACATTGAATGAATATTTTCAGGCAAATATGGATGTTTTAAATTCACAGGTACGCGGCGAGCTGTTTGAAAATAACAACTATCCGATTTTTACCCGTGTGCGTGACAGTGAGCCGACCCTTTACGGTCCGGAAGCGCAGGCAAAAAATTCGCTTGTCTCCGACGGCTGTGTGATTCGCGGCACGGTGGAAAACTCCATTTTGTTCCGGGGTGTGCGCGTGGATGAAGGCGCGGTGGTGCGAAATTGCATTTTGCTCAACGACACCATCGTTGAGAGTGATGTCTCCATGAATTATGTCATTACGGAGAAAAACGTAGTGATACAACGTGGACGAAATATCGGCGGATGCGAGGGATATCCGTTCTTTATCGGTTGGAAACAAATAGTATAAACAAAGACAAAGATGTCGTACGCGAAAGGCACGGCATCTTTGTGTCATTCGGAGGGAGAAGCCATGGCGGCAAAGAAAACAGAAACGAAAGCTAAGAAAACGACGAAGAAAACGACAAAGAAAGATACCATCAAGCCGATAGAAAAGGCGAAGAAACCGGAGAAGAAAAAACTGTTATTTGTTGCTTCCGAGGTGCAGCCATTTGCTGTTTCCGGCGGTTTGGGCGAAGTGGCAGGTTCTCTGCCGGTGTCATTGGCGCAAAAGCATAAGCTGGATGTCCGGGTGGTATTGCCGTTATATCGTTGCATTGGACAACCGTGGCGGAAAAAGATGAAACAGGAGAAGGTCTTCCAGGTACAATTGGGATGGCGCAGTCAATATTGTGGAATCTTTTCGTTGAAACAACACGGGGTAACGTATTACTTTGTGGATAACGAGTATTATTTCCATCGGGATAATCTCTACGGTTACTATGATGACGGTGAACGCTTTGGCTATTTTTGTCGGGCGGTGATGGATATGTTCCACGAACTCGACTATTACCCGGATGTGGTACATGCAAATGATTGGCAGTGTGCATTGATTCCTATCTACAATATGAGCGTTTACCATTATGGATTTAAGAGCGTATTTACGATTCACAACATTGCCTACCAGGGGCAGTACGATTTGGCGATTCTGGGCGATGTATTCGGGCTGGATGCCGAAGCAGGCGCGTATGTGGAATATCAGGGCTGCATTAATCTGATGAAGGGCGCCATTCAGTGCAGCAATCTGGTGACGACGGTCAGCCCCAGCTACGCGCAGGAATTAAAAGATCCGTTTTATGCGGAATGCTTAGAAAAAATCATTCAGGAAAACGATTACAAGTTGCGCGGCATTTTAAATGGCATCAGTACCAAGATCTATAATGCGCAAACCGATCCGGAAATCGCCGCAAACTTTACGAAAAAGGACTTGTCCGGAAAGGCGATTGACAAAAGGGAACTGCAAAAGCAATTTCAACTCAAGGAAGATCCGGATGTGCCAATCATTGCGATTGTGTCGCGTTTGGTATACCACAAGGGGATGCATCTGATACAGGGTGCGTTGGGGCGTATTTTGCAGGAAAATGTGCAGATTGTGGTCCTCGGCGTGGGAGATGACTATTATCAGGATTATTTCCGTTGGCTGCACAGTCAATATGCGTCCAAGGTTGGCGTGAATCTGTCCTTTAACGGTAGCTTGAGCCATCGCATTTATGCAGGTGCGGATATGTTTTTGATGCCGTCCTTATCGGAACCCTGCGGGCTGGCACAGATGATTGCAAGTCAATATGGTACGGTACCGATTGTACGGGAAACCGGTGGATTGCGGGATTCCATTCACGATTGTTCGTTGGGAGAAGGAAACGGATTCACCTTTGCAAGCATGGAAGCTCGAGATCTCGAAGATGCAGTTTTGCGTGCGTTGGAGCTGTATAAGGATAAGGATGCATGGGAGAAATTATGTAAATATATTATGGGCATTGACTTCAGCTGGAGAAATTCTGCAAGTCAGTACATGGATTTGTACCGTGAGCTCATTGAAATTGCATAGGAAAGCAAAGGTAAAAAAGGGGGGGCATGTGATGAATCATATCACACAGGCAGAAATACGAGAGAGAATTGAGAGTGCGTTGTCTCATCATTTCGGCACGTCGCCGGAGGAGGCGAGTGTTTCACAAATGTACGAGGCAGTGGTAATTTCCATGCGGAATCAGCTTTTGGAAAAGCGCAAAGAAAGTCGCGCCTATCTGAAGGAGCACAAAAGCAAGCGATTGTATTATTTGTGTATGGAATTTTTACTCGGCCGTTCCCTGAAAAATAATTTGTATAACCTAGGTGAAGAGGAGGAATATGAAAAAATCCTAAAGGGTTGGGGCTTTCAACTCGAGCAAATGTACGAGATGGAGCCGGATGCGGGCCTTGGAAACGGTGGATTGGGAAGATTGGCCGCTTGCTTTCTGGATGCGTTGGCCTCGCAGGAATATGCAGCGATGGGCTATACCATTCGCTATGAATACGGCTTGTTTGAGCAAAAAATTGTCGATGGTTGGCAGGTGGAATTGCCGGATCGTTGGCTGACC
>CALGGN010000109.1 GCA_937915915.1 uncultured Selenomonas sp.
TATCGTCTCGGCAGCCGTCGATGAATTCTGCCGCTTCTTTGTCTATTTTTTCAGAGCCTCCGGGGGACACATACCACGGCGCCTGCCGTATCAGCATCTCGATGGCGAAAATGACGGCACCGACGACATCGTCGTTCTCGCTCATCTCCCGGTAGGCTTCAATGCCACGCTGCCCCTGGAGTTCGCGGAGGAATTCTTCCCGAAATTGGCCACCCCATCGTTTTTGGCCGATCCGCCCTATTTCCTTTGCCATATCATCGCTCCTTCGTCAACGTTGCCAGTAGCTTTCGTGTGCCGGGGACTGCTGGTACTGTCCAGAAAACTGCATGGATCCCATGCTCTTCTTGATTCCTTCCAGCGCCTTGTCGTCGAAGCGTTGCGGATTGAGGATGTCTCCTTCCTCCCGAACGATTTCCCTGCTGCTGATCGGAAAAGACACGATGGTCTTCTGCTCTGCCACTGCCGGAAGGCACAGGTGCGTGTACCCGAGGTCTTGCTCTAAGATGTACCCTGTAAGGTCTTGTTCGTGAAGCCGCTGCATGACCACGATGAACGTGCCGGTCTTGTCGCCCGGCGCAGGAGACGCCGGAAAAGAAAGCGCGTGAGGTGAAGAGCCGCCCGTGATGGGCGGAGGAAAGGAGGCTGTGACAGCTTGAATATTCAGGAAACACTGATTAATTCCCTTTTGCCCTTGCCGAGTCTTTTCCTGTCATGCTGCGTCAGATGCCGTTCGACGTAGCTCTGCTACGACTTCACGGCATCTTTCTTGCCTGACAGAAAAATCCTTCGACAATGACAAAAGCTCATTTAATCAGTGTTTCCTTCAATATGCAAAAGCGGCGGTCAAGACAATATCGGCAATGGAAAGTAAGACAAAGCAAAGGATCAAAGCCGCCATAGAGGGTATCCCTGCAGGGGACATCAAGCCCTTGCAAGGTTATGAAGGGTATTATCGCTTGCGTGTGGGAGGATGGAGGATCATATTTACCTACCCTGACAGCGAAACATTGATGATTGCAAAGATAGCCCCAAGGGGCGGAGCGTATATAGGGAGGTTTTTAAAATGACAGCAAGAGCGCAAGTCATAGACTTAATGAAAATGATACCTGATTCAGAGATGCCAATTCTGTTGGAAGTGGTGAAACGTTTTGTGCCGACGAACATTGACGATATAGCAACGCCGGACGATATTGCCGCCTGCGAGCAGGCTATGAGAGAATATCGGGCAGGGCAGACGGTTTCCCACGACGCGATTGACTGGAGCTGACCAAAACGCCGCCCGAGATGAGCGGCGAAGGAAACGCTTGAAGGCGAACGAACGGAAATTATCGCTGTTCACGGCACAGACATGGCTCCCGGCCTATTGAATGCAATACTGAAAAGGAACGGGCTGAAATAAAGCCCGTTCCTCCAAGGAGGAATTTCTATGGTGTTTACTTATCCTGCATTGGTGCATGACGATCCGGAAGGACTGTGGCTTGAATTCCCAGACCTCCCCGGCTGCCAGACTTATAGCCCTACCATGAACGAGCTCCTTTCTGATGCCGAAGAAGCCTTGGAATGCTATATTGTCGAGGAACTGGAGCATTCGGGGAAATTGCCGGATCCCAGTGATATAAAAACCATTCCAACGGAAGGAAATGACTTCACGACACTTATACGTATTGACGCAGACCTTGCCAAGCAGACAAAATCCGTCAAGAAAACCTTGACCATTCCTTACTGGCTAAATGAGAAAGCCCTTTCCGCCGGAATAAATTTCTCTAAGGTTCTGCAAGAGGCGCTTTTGGCCAAGTTGGCGTAACAAACCATTTTGTCGGTGCCGCCAAAATGGTACAAAAAAAGAACCTCCACCGCGTCCCTGAGAAAGAAACGGTGGAGGCTCCCACGAGAATGCATCCTGCGGCTTGCCTGCTATGCCAACCCAACAGGAAGTTGCACCCGCTTGACCATATTATGGGCATCTCTAAAAACTTATGAAAATCCCCAATTCAGATGATATAATAAGTACATCAAACACAAAGGGGAGAGCAGTGATGCAGATCGGACTTTTTGACAAAAAAAGTCGAAAACTCTTACTTTTTCTGTCATCCTATCCGGCTGTTCCCCCGGATTTGCGAAAGGATATTTGGGGAGAACAATCGCGCACATTCGTAACGTCATATTCTATTGCATATTTATCATATATGTTTTTGAAGTTTCTATTGAAAAATGTTGCAATCTGTTATACAATCAACGAAGCACAGTATCCCAAAATGCCCGTCCATCCGGCATTTATTTTTATACAGTATCCACGAGGAGGGTCCATCATGAAGGATGATTCTATTGAAGTGCACGGCTGTCACAAGTATGATGCCACGGGAGCCATCAGCAACCCCATCTATTTGTCGTCCACTTACCGGCATCCGGGCTTCCGGCAAAGCACAGGCTACGACTATGGCAGAGTGTCCAATCCCACCAGGGACAGACTGGAAGAAACGGTTTCCCTGTTGGAACGGGGTGAGCGCACGTGGGCGCTTTCTTCCGGCATGGCCGCCATCAATCTGGTGATGATCCTGTTCAACACAGGCGATCATGTGCTGCTTTCCGAAGATCTCTACGGCGGCACCGTGCGACTGGCAAAGGATGTTTACGGGCATTACGGCATTTCCTTTGAATACGTCGATACGACGGATCCGGCTCTTGTGCGCTCCAAGCTGCGCCCCAATACCAAGGCCATCTTTATCGAGACGCCCTCGAATCCCATGATGTTCATCAGCGATATTGCGGCACTGGCAGAACTTGCACATGGGAACTCCGCCATGCTCATCGTGGACAACACGTTTCTGTCTCCGCATTTCCAGAAACCGCTGGAGCTCGGGGCGGATATCGTCCTGCACAGCGGCACGAAATATCTGGGCGGTCATAACGACGTGATTGCGGGATTCCTCACCCTAAAGAAAAGAGATACGGAAATCGCAAAAAGACTGGAAGTCCTGGTCAAATCCGAGGGGCCGAACCTTGGCAGCATGGACGCATGGCTTCTCCTGCGCAGCATCAAGACCCTGGGCATCCGCGTGGAGCGGCAGGCAGAAAATGCTCTCAAAATTGCCCATTGGCTGAAAGAGCAGCCACAGGTCACACAGGTGTACTACCCTGGGCTGCCCGATCATCCGGGCTATGCGCTCCAACAGAGACAGGCCAGCGGGAACGGGGGCATGGTATCCTTTAAGGTATCTTCTGCCGAACTGGCCCAGGCCGTGCTTGGACGATTGCAGCTGATCGCCTTTGCCGAAAGCCTTGGCGGCGTGGAATCGCTCCTCACCTACCCCATCGCCCAGACCCATGCGGAAATGCCGAAGGAACTCACGGAACGCACAGGACTGGATGACAAATTATTGCGGCTTTCAGTCGGCATCGAAGATGCAGAGGATTTGATGGATGATCTGCAGCAAGCGCTGGGAAAGGACATTTTATGACAAATTTTGACAAAATTATCGACCGTCGCGGAACGAATTGCCTGAAATATGACTTTGCCGTGGAACGGGGCTATCCGACGGAGGTGCTCCCCTTTTGGGTGGCAGATATGGACTTCCCTGCACCGCAGCCGGTCATCGATGAATTGCTGCATCGCAGCCGTCACGGAATTTTCGGCTACACCGAACCAAAAGAAGATTACTTTTCCGTTCTCTGCCATTGGTTTTCCACACGTCATGGATGGGAACCCCCGCAGGATTCCCTCGTCATCACGCCTGGTGTGGTCTTTGCCATCTGTACCGCCATCCGCGCTTTCACACACCCCGGTGATGCCGTGCTCATCTCTCAGCCCGTTTACTATCCCTTTTCGCTGGCTGTAAAACAGAACCATCGCAAATTGGTAGACAGCACCCTCGTCCTGCGCGACGACCACTATGAAATTGACTTTGCCGATTTCGAGCAAAAAATCCAACAGGAAAAAGTAAAACTTTTCCTGCTCTGCAGCCCTCACAATCCGGTTGGCCGCGTCTGGACGCGGTCTGAACTGCTGCGGATTGCGGAAATCTGCCGCAGGCATCATGTACTGGTCGTCTCGGACGAGATCCACGCAGATTTCATCCGCAAGGGCTTCCGGCATACGGTCTTCGCCTCCCTTTCCCCGGAAATCGATGCCATGACCGTCACCTGCACCGCGCCGAGCAAAACCTTCAATCTGGCAGGACTGCAGGTTTCCAATATCTTCATTTCTGACCGGGAACTGCGGGAAAAATTTCGTGCAGAGCTTTCCGCCGTTGGTTACAGCCAGCCCAATGCGCTGGGACTGTTCGCCGCACAGTCCGCATATGCCCAGGGAGGATCTTGGCTGGAGGAACTGCTTTTCTATCTGGAACAGAACCTGCAAAAGACAAAGGCATTCCTTTCCCAAGAAATGCCTCGTGCAAGACTCATTGAGCCGGAAGGGACCTACCTTCTTTGGCTGGATTTTTCGGATTATGGATGGACAGATGCGGAACTTGACCGCAGAATCATCGAGAAAGGGAATCTCTGGCTGGACAGCGGGCACATCTTCGGTGTCTCCGGCTCCGGTTTCCAGCGCATCAACATGGCCTGCCCATGGAGCACGTTGGAACATGGGCTGCACTGCCTTGCGAAAGCTCTTCGCTCATAAACGATTCTCCCTGCAATGTGATATCTCACGCTGCAGGGAGAATCATTTTTCCCGTCAATCTTCGCGTTCCACAATCCGCCGCAAGGCAGTTTCCGCCATCGCGGCAAAGTATTCGGAAGCCGGAGCAATCGCCTTGGGATCCGCTTGGAACTTCGGACTGTGAATGGACGGGCCAAGCCCTGTTCCGACAAAGGCAAAGACGCCGGTCAACTCCTCCTGGTAAAATGCAAAATCCTCTCCTATCAAAGTGGTGTGAGGGACAGTCACCGTGAAGCCCCGCTCTTTCGCCAATGCCGCCGCTGCCGCTATCCATTCCGGATCATTGTCCGTCGGCGGAGGGCCTTCGTACCAATCCATTTCCGTACGGGTTCCATAGGCTTTTCCAATACTGTCCGTCATCTCACTCAGCCTGCGTTTCAAAAACGCACGATCTGTTTTGGAAAGGCTCCGTATCGTACCCTCCAGGAGTACCTCAGAGGGAATGACATTCCATGTGTTGCCGCCCTCGACATGCGTAAAGCTGATGAGATTCGCAGATGCGGGATCCACGTTGCGGCTCACGATGGTCTGTGCCGCCGAGATGAGACAGGCGGCTGCCACGATGGGATCCGTACCGTCATCGGGATGTGCCGCATGACTGCCTTTCCCGATGATTCGGATCCAGAAACGATCCACCGATGCAGACGCGGCTCCTGCCTTCAGGCCAAGGGTACCAACAGGCAAAGATGGCAAGACATGCAGCCCGCAAATGAACCTGACATCCCGCAGGATTCCCGTATCCAGAACAGCTCGCGCGCCTCCCGACACTTCCTCGGCAGGCTGGAAGATCATGCGCACCGTGCCCGGAAGCTCCGTCTCCCGCTCTTTCAGTAGAATAGCCGCCCCCAGCATGGTCGTCGTATGGAAATCATGCCCGCAGGCATGCATCCTGCCGCTGACCAAAGAACGGTAGGGCAGCTCGGTCTTCTCCGTTACGGGCAAAGCATCGATATCAGCGCGCAATGCAATCGTTGGGCCGCCTCGCCCGATTTCAGCGACGAGACCCGTCTTCATCGGAAGATCCAAAATGCGGACACCATGCTCGCGAAGAATTTCCTTGATATGCTTGGTTGTTTCATATTCCTCAAATCCCAGTTCCGGGTGCTGATGCAGCCAGCAAAACGCCTGGAAAAGCAACTCCTCAAATTCCTGTTTGCCCATACATGCCGCTCCTTTCAGATGAAATACTCAATGGTCCGCTCCGCCGTCAGCTTTGTTTCTTCGTTGAACAGCAGGACTGCTTCACGCTCCGCCATCGGCCCAAGCGCATAAAGCTCTTTCGTCTCACGATTGAACCTGCCATACGGCACAATACGATTGTATTCCTTGGGATGGTCCAGCGTAACCGTCAGTGCTTCGGTCCCAAATCCCTCTTCTTGATAGTAGGGATCGAACATATAGATGTGCCCTCTCCGATCATCGCCCGTGAGCAGCACATAATGCCCCACGTCATAATACAGCCGAACAACTGCCACGCCCCTGCGGTACAAGGCATCATTCACAAAGCTGTCCGCCCCGATCCAAACCTCCTTGCCGCGCAGGTAGCGGCTGGAAACCGGAAGCCCTCCGGCATCACCGAATCCCTGCAGCCAGTTGGAAAGAAACATCATCGCCATGCGGGAAGTTCCGTTCTTCCCCGGAGCAGCAGAAGGACCGTAGCAGTCCAGCGAATAAAGCATGATATTGCGGATGATATCCGGCAGGATCGCTTCACGCGGAAACAAGAAACTCAAGGCATTGAGCATGGAGGTCGGTCCGCAGTCATACTCAGAAACCTGATAATGCAAAGGGTTTTTCATGCCCACATCTCCTTCCGCTTTACATCCACCACATGATATCATAATTCTATCACTACTTTGCGCATTCCCGCAATCAAAAAATGGTAAGGTCGGTAAAGGTCATCAGCGTGATCTTATCCAATGAAAATCCTTCTTTCACGAAACTTACTTTTGGGAAGGAAAGCGGTCAATATACATGCCCGATACGCCCCAGCCCGGTATGTCACGACAGTTGACATATACATGGTCGGGAGCGATTCCCAATACTTCGTTGAACATCTTTGTTATGGCCATGGTCAATCGGTCATAGCCCCAATGCTCCTCATTGCCAAAGATATCAGCCTCAACCTAGGCCATCGGTTCATTTTCCCTTCCGCGAAGATACAGATGACAGTCCCCCTCGAATCCTGCCAAAAGATATTCTTCACTTTTGCCCGGAACCAAGGAAATCGCCTTTCCAACATTGGCGAAGAGAGATGTCCTCGTTATCTTATCCCAGCAATTTTCCTGCTCCCAAATTTTCTTCATGCTTATCACATCCTTTTGAAACTTCCTTATTTACAATCTGTTGCCTCTTCTCTAGTTTTTCGGCAGATTGATTAATCCAGCAAGTTCCATGCCTTCATCAGTATACCAATTAGGCATACTGTCTTTGGCGTGTTCCTGCATAAGAATTTGATGATAAGCACACATTAGCAGTTCCTCGCTGATATTGCCCTTTAGGAAATTGCTCATGGCTTTTAAAATTCTCAGCTTTCCCGTCAACTCCCCTCGGTAATACTCACAGTCCATATACTGATGCATACACTCATTATAAATCGTTCCGTCATCAGTTTGAAAAAATCCGTATACGAGCATATCCGTGGCATCACCGTCTAAAACTTCTCGTTCATACATTTCCTTATCTTTATGTGGGTCAATATTTATTTTGATTGCAACAAAAGGTCCGCTACAACAGCCCCGATAAGGATTGTCGGGGTCAATTAAAATATCTCCTTTCTTAAATGGAGTAGGGAAATCAAACCACATTCCATCAAAGGAATGACACTCTACATCACATTCTCTGTCGCTAAAAAAGATTGACGTATCTATTGCCATAAGTGATGAGTTGCGATTATAATATGCCGTTATTGATTTATCCTTTTTGTCAATCCACACCTTGTTTATTCTGTATTCAACGATATCTGAATCATCATTAACTTCAATCTTAGCCGCCGTCAGACATTTATCATATGAGGAATACAAGTTTCCTTCCCCATCAAAGCGATTATCGGTATCGTAGCGAATTTCATACCTGTACACGGCATCCGCATTCTGTGCTTCAAGGTTGCGGATGATTTTTTCTTGCAAAGTGATATATTCCCGCAGAAAATCGTGCAGACTATCCATTTGAATACAATTACGCCGCTCCTTCACGGTACAGTCCGGCATAGAAGCTATTATTTCTCGCCATGCATCAATTTTCTCTTGCAAGGTGAAGTTGCGGCTTTGATACACAAGCCAAGAGGCTTGAAGAGTGGTGAATTGGTAGCTGATTTCCTTTAGATGAGCGGATATATCTTTGGAGTTTATGAATTGCAAAACATCCACAGTTACTTAACCTTTCTTTCCTTATTTTTCACAGCATTAGCCGTTGTATTTTTCTGTTATTAGAACATGAAGTGGATGAATAATCTCAACCAAATGCTTACCCCAATGAATGTAAAAATAATTACGCCAAATTGCTAATGCTCCTTTTAGCTTCCCTGCTTCGTACAAGGCATTTCCATCCTCTAAGTTTCTACAAATATCTCCAAGAGCATCTGCAAAAGATTCTTGACACAAACTATCTGGGTCATTAGTATCAAATACGAGCCAAAAAAACTGCCCATAGCCGCAAACCTTGTAATGTCTGGTAGCATCTCTATATGAAAGCATTTTTCCCACGTTCGGGAAATTTCCATGTACTTCAGGTAATTTCAATGCCTCAGCATAAAGACTACCCAAGGACGCATTTAGTTTTTTTAGGCTTTTAATATCATCAATTTTCATGTTTTCAACGGCAGAGCAAGCATCTTTACTCAAATGATAAAATCGTCGTATGATTTGCATTTCATGACATCGTCGCATGGTTATCCTCCTCATGAAACTAGACTCACACATCTACTATCTTCATATCAAGAAAGTAAGAAGCCAGAGAGTAATTTAAATCCTGAATTTCCGTGGGATGTCTGTCAGAACTCAAAACAATTCGATTCTTTGTCTCCAGTGCAATGCTAAGAATATCGTGCAACATACACTGTGAGATTCTTTTCCCATCGATATTTTGTATATCATCTATTAACAAAATCTTCGCACTAATGTACTTTGACTTTAGTGCATCCAAAGTTCCGTCTCGCAGACTCAATATTACATCCTCTACAAAATCCTCAGAACGTACATACAAGACATTCATATCAGGGCAATCTCCTAAAATCTGATTTCCTATGGCACGAAGCAAGTACGTCTTCCCCTCATCCTTTTTTTCAATGAGAAAAAGAGAATTGGATTCATGGAAAACTGTAGACAAATCCAAAAGCGGTTCGAGCTGTGTCTTATTGATGGGAAAATTCAAGCAGCATCACCTCGGACAATCTTTGCAGAAAATTTGTATATACGTTTACATCTTCTTATCTGTTCTTTGATAAACCCGCTCCCGGAAAATCCTACTTTCCGGGAGCGTTTGATTCGATATTTCATCATCTCATATTGATACTCATAGGAAATGAACAATATTTGGAAAGTATTCTAATTATGTCGCTTGCCGTGCATAGTATTTCCCGTGTATCTTCTTCCATCAATGAAGGTGTAGAATGCTCTATATTAGCCATTAATAGGAAAACCAAGATATGTCATCCCGTGAGAGGAATATGCCGTCTTTTTGAGAGATGTACTTGGATAAAGAATCATAAGATTTTTAGCTATTCCCTTCTTCTCCAACTTTAGGTCATCTACTTTGTGCTGCGTTGTGATAAGAATCACCTTATGCTCTCTTTGGTACTGAGTGTATAGATTTCGATATGTTGTCCAATCGGTGTTGGAATCATTTTCCACCACCAGATCAGCTAAGTTTTGCTCCAATTGAAGCGCTGTTAATTTTTTCGTCATCATCAAAGAAAACCCATTTTCTGTCCAATGAACGATGTTGTAACGAGTTGTTCTGTAATACCTATCTTTCCTAATGAATTTACATAAACCAGCCACAATAAGCCTGTAATTGGCAGTATCAATATCGGCATCAACTATAATTATAATTTGATTAAACGGCATCATGACTGGTCTCCATGAGAATTGGTCCTCAATTCTGCGTGAAGGAAAACATCCGACGCGTGTGCGTAATTGTTGCCGCAAAGTTCTCTCCAATTCATGCACAAAGTTGTTTATCCTGCGTAGTTCTCTGACGTTAGGCTCTGGCGTATCTAATTTCTCGCAAGTCTCGCTGATACCATTGGGCATGCCCATCTTTTCCATAGCACTTCACACTCCTTGATGATGCAGGATTCACACCTTAGTTAGTACAGGATGGTAAGAATCAATCATTATCCTCATCAAAATCAGTTGCAAGAAAAACAACTCTTGTGGTGCCACCCATATCCTTCCCAAGTTCCGTCCCCAAAATGATATTTATGTCTTCATAACCTGTTTGTTTCTGAATGTGATTCATAGCTTCAAAGGCATCATTTCTTGTATCACTTGCGCTAGCTGTGATATTTATTATTAGAGCGTGTGCTCCGTGCAAATCTCGCTCCATCAACGGATAATTCACAGCTTGTCTCGCAGCCTCTATAGCTGACCCGTTCTTACTTTGCCCGATTCCCAGAATTGCCATGCTTTTTGCCGATACACTCAGAAGGTGTTTTACATCCGAAAAATCGATCTGAACATCACCCGTGTTGGTCATCATTTCCCAAATGGCACCTATCCCTTGACACAGCATTTTATTGGAATCCTGAACTGCTTGCGACGATATCTCTTGCTGAGTATCCGCCAAATTTTGCAAATGGTCATTACGCAGGACAATGAGGGCATCTACAGCACTTCTTATCCTCTCGATTGCTCTGTCTGCATTTTTGCTCTCGTTGGAATCATCAGAGGCAAGCGGATAAGCAACAATGCAAACACACAGTATGTCAAGTTTCTTGGCTTCTCTGGCCATAATCGAGATAATGTCAGAACTTGAGCCATCACCTATGCTAGCCGTAATAAGAATCGCCTCTGTGTGGTAGAAGGCACCTTGAATCAAGTCATCCAAGTCATGTTCAGTGCTATTGATTCCGAGAAACTCTATATCCGAATAGCCATCATTCCGCAGGTGCTTCAGGGCACTGATGCCTATCTCACCCACACCTATCATTTTTATTTTTGTATCGGGGCTGCTGATTTTCTTTTTTGCACCCACGGGCATTGTACCCCCTATCTGCCATAATTGTATCCGCACATTCTGTTACATACACACTAAATTTTTCATCATTCAGAAGTGCAGCATTTGTATCCATAGCCAATACGTTACATGTCAGACATCCACGGCCATGATGCCATGGATCTTCTTGCCGGGGAAGTGGTGCGTCCAGCCAAAACATCGACGACAAATTGCATACAAGCCCGCAATCTGTCGTTAGCAATTTCAAACGCATTGTCCCTCGTTGTTGTGTCATTATGCATTGGAAGCAAATCGACAGTAGGAATAACATGGACTCTTATGCCTGAGAACTTACTTTCTATATTTTGTAATTTTTCAATACCGGTAGTGGCATTCTTTTGGCATAGTGTTTCTTCCGTGACAAATGGAGTCGTTGTCAATCCAAAAATATCAAGGTCACGATCGTAATTCGTTAGTATTTCAGCTACAATGTGTGAAGCTCCGGAACCGGTGCCACCTCCCATGCCGGTTATTATGTATGCCATTTCAATCGTATAGTCAGACTTTTTTAGCATCTTCAAAAATTCTTCACGGACTTCTCTGGCAGCTTGCTCACCAAGGTCTAACTTCCCATTGGTTCCGTGACCATTTGTTAATTTCTCTCCGATTAGAATACGCTTTGATGCTTGCGATTGCTCCAATGTTTGTTTGTCCGCATCTGGGAATGTCTATCTAATGTGTTCCTCTGTGCGCTTATAAAAGCCATTCTTTGGAGAGTGATAAATCATTTTATACAAGTAAAGATACATTTTCTTATACGCTACATCGGGATTTTCATATAGTTGAGCATCTTCTTTGTATTCTCGCGATACCGACATACGCGCAACCGGCTCCTCAGCCATGATTGCCCCTTATGTCGGTATCGCGAGTATCTTTTTCATTTTCCTGCCATCAATTCTTTATTTGCTGTATGGTATCGGTTATATCGGCACTAAATGACAACCCGCCGTCGATTATACCTGATCTTCATAAAACGGTTGAAACCGTGCCAAGGAGTAAGAATGTGCTCCGCATCATGCTCTGCATATCTTATGCGGAAAGCCTATTTCCAATACTTCATCCGCCCCACTCACTTCCTATCCATTATACTTACTACACTATCACGAAAAATATTGATTGATGAGACGGGCGAATTTTTCTTTAGAAGTTTCATTGGTATCTGATATGTTCATGTTCCACTGACGACTAGGATGATGCACAAAATCCAAGTTATCGGTATCTCCACCATCATAATCTTTGAATGACTTATATGCACGTTTCGATAGAAAAAGTATATGGCTTGGCTTGAGAATGTTGATTATTTCATCAGCAGTATCAAATGCAAAGCCTTGCTCAAATTTATCATACCTGAATCCGTGAAACAGATATGCCAGTTTCACAGAAGCACCTGAAAATTGG
>CALGGN010000110.1 GCA_937915915.1 uncultured Selenomonas sp.
CAATTTTCAGGTGCTTCTGTGAAACTGGCATATCTGTTTCACGGATTCAGGTATAATACTCATCCCTTGCTTCAAGCACAGCTGTGCTGCAGCATTTAAAAGCACTCCTATGAGCACTAATACAAAATTCACTATCGTCACGCCGACATTCCTCCTATACATTCCGAATCAATACTATAGTCAAGATATAAATGAGAACAACGATCAAAATCGGTTTTTCCCTATACAGGGATTCGTCCGGTGCTCCGCCACCGCCTTTGACACGAACCATATACAAATAATAGAACACCCCATACAGAACCAACGGCACGGTAAGCATCATCATCTGATTATTTTTCGTATTTACATCTACTGCGAACAACGCATAGCACAAGAGAAGGGAGGCTGTCACAATCGTCATCATTTGATCGATCAGTTGTACATTATAGAACTGCAATACCTTCCGACCTTCCCTCAAATCTTCGTTTTGCAATGCCACCAATTCATGACGGCGTTTCCCCAGAGCCAAAAAAAAAGACAAAAACATAACACACAACAGAAACCACGTCGTCATCCCTGAATCAACCGCAAAGGTTCCCATGACAGCTCGCAAGACGAAGCCGCAGGCAATGAGCATGACATCAAGAATCACGACATGTTTCAGCCGAATGGTATAGAATATATTGATTAACGCATACAGAAGGATGATCGAAAAACAACTGGCATTGACGGAATACGCTATTGCACTTCCTGAAATCAAAAGTACCGCCGAACAAGCATAAGCTGTTGCCAATGGGATTTTGCCGGACGCAATCGGACGATTGCATTTTTTTGGATTTTGCTTATCCTTTTCCAGATCAAAGATATCGTTGAAAAAATAAACACTACTACTCACCATGCAGAAAGCGATAAAAGCCATGGATGCCTGAAAAAAATGCCCTTTTTGAAAAAGCTCTCCCCCAAATAACAGCGATGCATATACCAGAACATTTTTCGTCCACTGCTTTACTCGCATTTCCTTCACTATTGAAATTATCATTTCGAATGCATGTGCCTCCTGTCCCAAACCGCCCCACAACTATCGTCAGCAACATCATGCAAAGCGCATTTCTGTCCTCCTTTCCTGCAACAACTCCCGAATCTTTGCTCTGCGAGCCTGTTCTTCCAGCATACGTGTTTTTCTGCTCATAATAAAACCTCCCCAGTGATGCTCCTATTTTACACCACCGGGGAAGGTTTACACAAAATCCAAGATAGACTCCACAACAAACCCATTTGGGGCAACGTTGTGTCATAACTCACGTGAAACAAACGTCAGGCTTTATGCCAAAATCTTCGCCAAGCGCATGAACTCGGGATTCAGTTTTTTCTTGTTCGTCACAGCGTCATGCAGATTGATGGAGACCACATGGCCGCGATTGAAGCCGAACACGATATCGGAGAGGCCGGAAATGATGGCAAGCGCCGCATGCTCGCCGAGCTGGCTTGCCTTCACGCGATCGATGACGGAAGGCGAGCCGCCGCGCTGGATGTGCCCGAGCTTTGAGACGCGCGTATCCAGGCCCGCACGCTCCGAGATATACTTCCCGATGTCGTAGCCTTTTCCTGCGCCCTCTGCCACCACCACGAGAATATACCGCTTGCCCTTCTCATAGGATTCTTTCATATCATCGCAGATTTCATCCAGATCGTACTCTTCCTCCGGCACAAGAATATACTCCGCGCCGCCCGAAATGCCTGCCGTCATGGCAAGCCAACCGCTGCTGCGGCCCATGACTTCCAGCACGATCACGCGCCGATGTGCCGAGGCCGTATCGCGCAGCTTGTTGATGGCATCAATAATGGTATTTGCCGCAGTATCGCAGCCGATGGTATAGTCCGAGCCCCAGACATCGTTGTCGATGGTTCCCGGAAGCCCCACGATCGGAATCCCCGTTTCCTCGCTCAAAATGGATGCGCCGCGCAGACTGCCGTCGCCCCCGATGACCACAAGCCCCTGAATACCGCGATCCACGAGGTTCTTATAGCCGAGCATACGTCCCTCCGGCGTCGAGAAGCGTTTGCAACGCGCCGTCCCAAGAAACGTTCCGCCGCGCTGGATGATATCGCCCACATCCTTGGACTCCATCCGGAACATCTCCTCATCCAGCATCCCATGGTAGCCGTTGTGGATTCCCCAGACCTCGACACCCGCATGAAGCGCCGTACGGACCACCGCACGCGTAGCGGCATTCATCCCGGGGCTGTCGCCGCCGCTGGTCATTACTGCAATACTCTTGAGCATAATCGCGTTCCCCCTCATAATCACTGATTTCTCTATACCCGCACAGGATGACAAAATCATCCATGTAATATACAAATCACCTCTCTTATCTTATCACAAAACGCTTCGAATGAAAATACTGAAATTTGATTTTATGAGAAATTCTGCTCCCAAATGCCGGCTTCATTGCAAAGCAAGCCATAAAATGCTATACTGGAAGCGCAAAAAGGCAGTCGATGAAGGCAACTACAAACAACTGAGGTGGAACGAAAATGCACGAATTGGAACTCAAGTACGGATGCAATCCGAACCAAAATCCCGCAAAGGTCTATATGGAGCAGGGCGATCTGCCCTTTACGGTGCTCAACGGGCGGCCCGGCTATATCAATCTGCTGGATGCCATGAACAGCTGGCAGCTGGTGCAGGAGCTCAAGGCCGCGACGGGCCTGCCGGCGGCGGCCTCCTTCAAACACGTGAGCCCCGCAGGCGCGGCAGTGGCCGTTCCCCTCGGCGATGTGCTGCAAAAGGTCTATTTCGTCGAAGGCGTCGAGCTTTCCCCGATTGCCACGGCCTATATCCGTGCGCGCGGCGCTGACCGCATGTCCTCCTACGGGGACTTCGTAGCCCTTTCCGACGAATGCGATGCGCAGACCGCCTCTTTCCTCCAGCGCGAAGTCTCCGACGGCATCATTGCCCCCTCCTACTCCGCCGAAGCCTTGGAGATCCTCAAGACCAAGCGCAAGGGAAGCTATCTGGTAATCCAGATGGATCCCTCCTACCGCCCTGCCGAGCAGGAAACCAAGCAGGTATTCGGCATCACCTTCGAGCAGAAGCGCAATGATGCACAGATCACGGAAGAATGTCTCAAGGATATCCCCACCAAGAACAAGGAAATTCCCGAAGCCGCAAAACGAGACCTCCTCATTGCGCTGATCACGCTGAAATACACCCAGTCCAACTCCGTCTGCTATGCCAAGGACGGACAGGCCATCGGCATCGGTGCGGGGCAGCAGTCCCGCGTCCACTGCACGAGATTGGCCGGCAATAAGGCGGATGTATGGTATCTCCGGCAGAACCCGAAGGTGCTGTCCCTGCCTTTCCGCGAGGACGTGCGGCGTCCCGACCGTGACAACGCCATTGATGTCTATGTCTCCGACGAATGCATGGATCTTCTGGGAGATGACAACTGGAAGCGCGTTTTTACCGCATGCCCGCCTGTCCTCACACGCGAGGAAAAGCAGGCATGGATCGCCACCCAGAAGGGCGTCGCCCTCGGCTCGGATGCCTTCTTCCCCTTCGGCGACAATATCGAGCGTGCCCACAAGAGCGGCGTATCCTATGTGGCGCAAAGCGGCGGCTCCATCCGGGATGACAATGTGATCGAGACCTGCGACAAATACGGCATCGCCATGGCCATGACACACATCCGCCTGTTCCATCATTGATCTTTCCATGAGATATTGACGATGTCCGGATAAAACGGTATAATGATTGTAGGCAACAAAAGGCGAAACATTCTAAGCACGAACAGGAAAGCCCCCGACATGAGCTGCAACTCTGTCGGGGGCTTCTTGTGTGCTTACGGCAACACCAGACCGAGGCTAGCTACCCCAAAATGTGGCTAAAGCATCTAACCATTTGCAGATATAATAGGCAACTATACCTGCCACAACACTTAGCCAAAACACGCGAAACATCCTAAACACCCCCTCCCTGTCTCCAGTTTAGGGTTGGAGTAACATTGAGATTATATCATAAAAAACAGTTATCCACAATTTATCGGCAAAACCCTGTGCATAAGCCGATTTCATTGTGGATAACTGTTCTTTTGGCAAGCCTGCCACGTTAATTCAAGCCGATCCGCAGATATTCGTCCAACATATCCGCAAAGGTCATATTTCCATCCGAATGATCCTGCATCTCTTTCAAGACAGCGTAGTAGATATCACTTTCTATACTGCCCGGAATCAGATTCTCCCAATTTTTTACGCTATACTCGCGCTCAGAAATCGTGTTCTGCGGTTTCCCCATGACTTCCAGTTCACAGAGGAACTGTATCTGCCGCTTCTTCGGACGGATATAATAATGCTCCATGTAATATTTTTCCGGATTCCTCGTTGCCGCAGGCGCGAAATTCCATGCATCCTTTTTATCGACGAGCCGAATCCATGCATCAATCATATACTCGCTTGCGGCATACGGCACACGAATCCAACGGACGCTCTCCATATCAAGGTAATAAGCAAAATTCTCGTCCCTTATGATTGGCAGAAAGCGCATTCTTCCATCCTCTGCCGCCTTTCTATTTTCTTCCGCTTCTCTTTGTGATTCCTCAATAGCTCTCTTCCGATCCTCGGCCGGCCGCCGATTTGCCTCTATCTTTCTCTTTGTGAGTTCTTTTTCCGCTTCTTCTGCTGGCTCTTTCGCCTCGGCACCCTGTGCTTCTTGTTTCGGCTTTTGCACCCCGATGTCCTGTGCTTCAACCTCCTTGGTCTGCATCCCGGCCAAGCGCTCCGCTTCCGCAGCCTTCGCCTCCGCCTCGGCCTGCCGTTTCCTTGCCTCTGCCGTCTTTGCCTCTGCCTCGGCTATCTTTGCTTCTGCTTCCGCCTGTTGCTGCTTTGCCTCAGCTATTTTTGCTTCCGCCTCAGCCTGTTTCTGCTTCGCTTCCATTTCCTTAGCTTCCGCAGCCCTCTGTGCTTCATCTTTTTTCTTTCCGGTTTCAGACGCATTTCCCGTATCGGCAGACCTCGTCTCGCCCAGAGGTTTCTGTCCGCGCATCTCCCTTAAGGTGTCACTGTCCTCCACGGGTTCTCCCAAATCTGCAAAGCCTACCGCCTGACCGACACCCATCGGAAACAACACCGCAAATCCAGCCATCAGTCCTATCATTCCGTATATATGTACCTGCTTTCCCATGCCAAGCCCCTTCCCATCCAGCCTCTCACAGATGCCGCATCAAAATGTACATTCATTATAACGCGGATTCTATCACGGATTCAAGTGAGTTTAACGGATTCAGGTTTTATTTTAAGTCCTGCAACAAATTTTTTCAAGAATTACTGCTTTCTTCCCAAAAGTGTTCTAAATCTTTTGGCTGACAGCGAGCATGCTGTATGGAGCGCGATTTTCAGAGGGCGGATGCGGCGGCAGCAGATCACGCATATTGCTATTTGCTCCCATATATAATATAATTATATTGAAACATAATTCAAAGAAAGTAAATTCAATATAAATGGATTCAGGAGTTGAAACTATGTGTAATTTTATTGGTCGCAAGCGTGAACTGGATGCGATGAACGCTTTATACCGTCAGTCTGGATTTCAGATGACAGTAGTATATGGCCGCAGACGTGTGGGCAAATCCACCTTGCTGCAGCGTTTCGTCGAAGGAAAGAAAGCCGTGTACTATACTGCTATACGCAGCAGCAGCCGGCGGAATCTTGAGCTGCTTGGCAACCGTGTGATCGAGGCATTGTCCCCTGAAATGAAGGGATTATCCTTTCCGTCCTACGAGCAGCTTTTTTCTTTTGTCGGTCAGCGTTGCCAAAACGAAAGAATTATCTTCATCATAGATGAATTCCCCTACATGGCAGAATCAGATAAATCTCTTTTGTCGGTCATTCAAAAACATATAGATACGGAATGGTTACAGGGGAATATGTATCTATTTCTATGCGGCTCATCTGTAAGCTTCATGGAAGATGAAGTACTAAGCGAAAAAAGCCCTCTGTTTGGACGCCGCACATCGCAAATTGCTCTTAAGCCCTTCGACTACTTGGAATCTGCGCAATTTGTGCCGAATTATTCTGCCTTGGACAAGGCCATTGTGTACGGTGTCACAGGAGGCATAGCAAAATATCTTTCCCTGTTCGATGAAAATAAGTCCCTTGATGAAAACTTGCAGGCTCTGTTCTTCAGCAATTTTGGCTATATGTATGAGGAACCAATCCATCTCCTCACGCAAGAATTCAGGAATATTTCCTCATATAACGCCATCATAGAAGCGGTTGCCTCCGGCCGTACCAGACTGAATGAAATAGCCGATCTGACAAAATTGGAAACCTCTGCCGTATCGCATGCCGTAGCAAATCTTGTGGAAACTGGCATTCTGAAAAAGGAGTATGCCATCACAGATGAAAGCAATAAAAAGAAAGTTAGATATGGTCTGGCTGACCATATGTTCAGGTTTTGGTATCAATTTGTAGCTCCCTACATGGATATGATAGACATGGGGCATGGAAATGTGCACTATGAAAATGTGGTTAAGCCACGAATCTCCCACTACATGGGCGAGGTATTCGAGGATATGTGCCGTTTTTACACCATGAAATCAGGGGCAGAGGGCAAGCTCCCCTGCCTTGTCACCAAGGTGGGCAAATGGTGGGGAACTAACCCCCATAAGAAAGAAGAAACAGATATTGATGTGGTTGGCTTAGACATTGCGAATAAACAGGCAGTGCTGGGAGAATGTAAATTCAGGAATGAGATTTTGGATAAGAAAATATTTGAACAGCTCAAAGAACGGCATGGCCTGATCGACAATCGTTACCGGGTGGTGAAGTATTTGTTGTTTTCCAAAAGTGGTTTTTCGGATTGGATTCTTGAGCAACAGGACAAGGAAGACATGCTGCCTATCAGTTTAGACAGGATGTATGAAATCTAGATAATATGTGGTATGAATGTCCGCGCTTACTTTCTGTTGTCAAAATATTCCAATTGCAGTATAATAAGACTTGTTCGAAAATTATAAAAACACAGGAGGAATCGAAATGAAACTCAAGAAAATGACTGCCGCCATCTGTCTGTCCGTGCTGACTTTGGCAGGCTCGGTACAGGCGGAGCGGCCCGCATCCTTCCACGACGATTACCAGTTGGAGGAAATGGTGATCCTGAGCCGCCACAACATCCGCTCGCCCCTCTCCGGCAACGGTTCCGCCCTCGGAAATCTCACGCCCCACACCTGGTTCCGGTGGACCTCCGGGCCCAGCGAGCTTTCCCTGCGGGGAGGCCAGCTGGAAACCATGATGGGACAGTATTTCGGCCAGTGGCTGGAATCCGAGGGCGTCATCAAGGACAAGAACACCTACATCCCCGCCGAAGGCGAAATGCGCTTCTACGCCAACTCGATGCAGCGCACCATCGCCACGGCCCAGTATTTCTCCAGCGGCATGCTGCCGGTGGCCAACGTGACCATCGAACACAAATTCGCTCCCAGCAAGATGGATCCCGTGTTCCATCCCCAGCTCACCTTCATGAGCGATGCTTTCCGCACCCAGGCCATGAAGGAAATCAGCGCCATGGGCGGACAGAAAGGGCTTCAGGGCATCAACGACAAGGTCGAGAACAACTATCGCATCATCGAGAAGGCTCTGGATCTCAAGGATTCCCCTGCGGCAAAGAAAGACGGCCTGACGAAGTTCCGCTCCGACGACCTCCAGATCCTCTTGGAACTCAACAAGGAACCTGCCATGAAAGGCTCCCTCAAGCAGGCCAATTCCGCCAGCGACGCCTTCATCCTCCAGTACTATGAGGAGCCGGACAAAGTAAAGGCGGGCTTCGGCCACAAGCTGACCCAGAAGGAATGGGAAGAAATCGCCGGCATCAAAGATGTCTACGGCGATGTCCTCTTCACTGCGCCCAGCGTTGCCGTGAACGTGGCTCATCCCCTGCTTCAGGAAATGAGCAAGGAACTCGCTGTCCCCGGCAGGAAGTTCACCTTCCTCTGCGGCCATGATTCCAACATCGCCAGCGTCCTCGCCGCCCTTGAGGCGGAGGAGTACGATGTCCCCCAGAGCATCGAGAAAAAGACGCCCATCGGCTCCAAGCTGGTCATCGAGAAGTTCAAGGGGAAGGACGGCAAAGCATACGCCGCTCTGAGCATCGTCTACCAGACCACGGACCAGCTCCGTGACCGCACGGCTCTGACCCTCGACAACCCGCCCATGATCTATCCCCTCCGGCTCAAGGGGCTCAAAGCGAACAGCGACGGTCTCTACAAGCTCGAAGACCTCCAAGCGCGCTTCGACAAGGCTATCCGCGCCTATGACGCGCTGCCCCAGGATACCCCTGTGCAGAAAGCTGCGTAAATAAACACCGTTTTTCACGGAGTTTACCAAAACGGGATCGTTGAGAAGCAAGAAGATGTCCCCTGCCGAAACAAGGGACATCTTCTTTGTTTTTTGACTCGTTATGATGTTACATGGTCCACTGGCCGTTGATATATGCCTTTGTGCCTTCGGGCGGCGGCGGCAGCTGCGCAGGCAGGGGAAGAACCGTACCCTTGACAAGGGCGTTTACTTCCTCAATGACCTGATGTGCCAAGTCAATGGCAAGTCCGCTGACGCGCATGCACTTGTCCGGATTGTGGAAACCGTTGCCGTTCTCGGCGGAAATCCAATCCCAATACCACTGTGCCTCGCGAAGCTTCAAGCGGGCCGCAGCGAGCTGCTCATCGGTCGCACCGGCATCCATTGCCGCCTTGACGGTCAAATGAGCCTGGGCAACGGTCAATCCCGCAATGCGCTGGAGCTTGAAGTTGTTGTCATGGATGGTCTTGACGCGGGCAATGAGCACCTCCTTGCTCTCATCGTGGCATTTGAGACAGGAGGACTCTGTGGTCTTGAGCGGGCTGGTCATCCAGTGCGACGTGTATTTCTTCCCGTTTTCACGCATGAACGGCATGTGGCAGTCCACACAGGTCACACCATTTTCGCCATGGACGCTGTCGATCCAGATCTCGAAATCCGGATGCTGTGCCTTGAGCATCGGCGTCTTGGAGTCGGGGTGCACCCAGTCCTGCTTGAAGGCGCCGGCCTGCCCGGACTGATAGAACTGGAACTCCTGCTCCGGGTTCCAGCCATTGTCAAAGGGATGATTGACGCGGCCGTCTTCCGCCATGAAGTAGTATTCGTTATGGCACTGTCCGCAGACGTAGGCGCGCTTGTCATTATGCGGGGCATTGTTCACATCGATGCCGCGGCGCGCCATGGAATCGACAAAACCCTGCTGATAAACGCGAAGTTCCATGGTGTCAGGGTCATGGCAAGAGGAGCAGCCAAAGTAAAGATCCGTACCTTCTACGGTGTCCTTGTCGGTATAGGGCGGGGTTGCCTCGGCAAATGGCTTGGATGCGAACTCCCAGCCGCTCTCCTTGAACCACTTGTCATACATCCAGGAGCCTTTGCAGGCGATACAGTTGCCCTTCTGGGGCGGAATACGCTTGGAATTGATCTGATCGACACCCGCGTAAGTATGTCCGCGAGCTACGTCATACTGCACAGAGAACTTGTAGCCCTTGAAATTCTCCATGATCTCCGGCTCGATGATAAGATAGGAATTCTCCGGCATGCTGCCGCCATATCCTGTGGGGGACGGATCCGTCAGGTTGTTCTTCATGTAGGAGTTATATTCCAGAGGATATGCATCCCGATAGGCTGCCTTGCCCAGATGGGCATAGTTCTCATGGGATATGGCTGCGGCCTTGACGCTCGTGTCGTTGGGCTTCGCGATTCCGACGCGGATGACGACAAAGAGGAAAAAAACAGCGCATACAGCAACGACGCCGGCTAAACATTTTTGCATCCTACTCAACTTTTATCCCTCCTTCGAGATGATTTGATCCATGCGCAATCCTGCTGTGACATTTCATGCAATCGCTGGTGTCCTTTGCGCCCGTGCCGACACGAACGCCCTCCATGGCGGCACTGTGACAGCGCATGCAGTTGGAGTTGACGATTTGCCTTCCGTTTTCCGAAAGCTTGATGCGGGCCGGATAGTCCCGAAGAACCTCATGGTACATGTCCACCATGCCGCTTCGACCTTTTTCTGCAAGGTAGACCACGGCATTTTCATGCGGCAGATGGCATTCGGCACAATCCTGCTCTCTGTGGGATGATTCCGCAAAGGTGGCAGCCTCCAGTTTCATGGAATGGCAGTTGCCGCAGAACTCCGGCGTTCCGGTGATGTGCAGCATCGCAGAGCCTACGCCGCAGGCAAGAAGGCCAAGGACAAAACCTCCGGCCAAGCACGTCAGGGTGTGTTTTTGAAACAATTCCTTTATCTCCAATTCGCTTCCCTCCTCCCATGTCTGTCTCGTCACAGCGAATATTTTGTGAATTCTTGCGATACTTCAATTATAGCATTCCCCAAACCCCGATGAAGTTGTTGCGGCAACATCATTGAAAAAAATTATGATAGCATAAAAATTTTACCGCATGCGGCGGCCAACATGCGCCCCGGATTTTACAGTGTGGATTTTGCTGGCGGGGCAGATTCATTTGGAGGTGCTGCGACGGCTGGAGAAGGAAATCCAGCGGTAACCTTGCCCACTGGTATGAGATTCCAGACCATTGCCTGCTCCCCTACATTGTGATAAGATATAATCAGAAGTATAAGGAGTGTATTCCATGGAACCAAGCTCGACAGCCTATGACGATTCGTTCCGCACCTTGCTGAACGATTGCCGAGAACTTATCATCCCGGTGGTAAATGCGGCTTTTTGTGAGAACTATACTGGGCAGCAAAAAACTGGAACAATCAGCGAATTCACGAAGAGTGCCATCTGCGCAATGACCAGTCATGTGCTTGCACTTATAGCTCAGAAATACAAGAAGGTGCGGGAAGGAGTGGAACATATTATGGGTGGGAAAATTTTGGAATACGAAGCAAAAACCATTCGAAACGAAGAGCGCAAGAAAGTTATGGCAGAAGCCAGAGCGGAGGCAAATGCCGAAACCGAAGAGCGAGCCAAGGATATGATTCGTGACCGCATGGAGCTTCCCTTGGTAGAGAAATACACCCATCTGTCCATGCCGCGCATAAAGGAACTGGCGCGCGGTCTAGGGATGCTCTAACGACTGCCGTCCGGGAGAAAAATACTGCGACCCGCGTGAAAAAATGCTGGTAGTCAACAACAACATATGCCTCACCATGAGTTCGTTGTAGGCAGGCCGGTCAAAGTCCTTGCCGCTCTGCTTGTCCACAAAGACATTCTCGCGGGGAATGTCGAACTCCTCCAATGCCGCCCACTGGCGGTCTTCCCTTTGGGAAATGGTAGATACGCGAATGTAGCCATAGATGTTGTTCATGTGGATTCCTCCTCCAAATTGTGAAAAAACACATACATTCTGATTTTAGACCTTCACATGCGGAACGTAGTGTAGAAGGAATCCTTGATTGCGTTTTGGGTATGACTACCGGTGTTGCCATAGCTTTTGCTTATAGTGAAGCATCCCTTGAAAATTATTTTCTTGACAGACGCTTTCGACTCGCCATTAAAAGTGTTATAATGAAGCCAACATACCATGTGTCTTATGGAGGTATCGTTATGGACAAGCGCATGACTTGGGATGAGATTGAAAAGGCATACCCCAATAAGTGGGTAGGGCTGTCTAACGTTGAATGGGATGAAAACCCTCCTGATGTACGTTCTGCCATTGTCGAGTATGTTGGTGACTCAGGTGGGGATGCCTTGCGGCGTCAGATTGCCGGAGAGGATATGTACACCACTTATACCACCCCTAATAACCTATGCCCGTTGGGTATTTTGGTAGGCGGTGAATGATGAAACAATTTACGCTGAAGATGCGAAAAAGGGCGCAGCGTCCTATTGTCTTTTTGGCAGAGTTCTTTCAATTGGAGGCCATGCTTGATACTGGCGCAGTCCTTCCCGTATGGGTAGAGGATGAGGAAACACTCAAGGCAATGGGCGGTATCCCTATAGCTTTCAATCAGCCATTTGGCGGTTTTGGCGGCACGACTGCCGGGACGCTTTACAGAATTCCGCTCTTTCGTTGCGGCGAACTAATCTACCCAGAGTTCCCTATCATCGCTGCCCATATTGACTTGCCGTGTCAAATGCTCCTTTCGGCTGCCATGTTCAGTGGTCTCATTTATGAGGTGGATGACTGTAACCACAAATTCAATGTGACTATCCCCGACCGTGAGTCCCATGTCCGCAAATTGATAATCGAAGATAGGAACGGCAATTTGCACATACTCTGCACAGGAGAAAATGTCGAATAAGAAATCAAAGGCCCCATCG
>CALGGN010000111.1 GCA_937915915.1 uncultured Selenomonas sp.
AAATTCCTCGCCCAAGTAGGTGTAGCCCTTGCCGTAGCCGAAGGACTCGATGCTGGCCTGCTTGTACTTGGCGCAGAGGTAAGCCGTGACGAGCTGCTCCGCCCAGTCTGCCGTGTCCAAAACCAAGGTTTTGCATACATCCTTGGTCGCCGCCACCTCCTTCACGATGCCGAGAAGCTCCTCCCAAGACTGCGGCTTGTCGATGCGGCGCACATCCATATGCGCCGTGCCACCCTCGGTGTCGATGAACAGCGGGTCGGGGAAACAGGCGGCAAGGCTGGACTTGCCGATGCCCTCCGAGCCGTAGATGACCACCTTTTGCGGTCGGGCAATCTTGCCCTTGCTGATATTGAGCATTTACGATACCTCCTATTTGAGCAGACAACTGTAATCGTTGATGATGGCGCAACCCGGTACATCCGTCCCAGCTTTGAGGAGTTTCTTGACTTCCGCTTTCGCCACTTCCGGCGCGGGGGTGCGGTAGCAATCGGTATGCTTGTGACGCTTGAGCCAGCGGATAGCCTTTTCGGAATCCTTGACTTCCACATGGGAGTTCTGGCGGTAGCTGAATGTTGCCACGCCGAGGTCGGTCTTTTTGCCGCCGCATTCCCGGTCAAGCACCTTCATCAGGCGATTTTCCTTCAAATCCAATGACAGACGACGGTTCTTGAGCCGTGCTTCCTCGTCCTTCAGAGCCGCTGCCTCGGCGCGGATGTTCAGCACCAGCTTGGCGAGATACTCCAAAATTGACTGACGCTCCATCTTGAGCGCATCAATCTGCTCAAAGATGGCATCCGCATCGCAGAGGATTTCCCCGGTTTCGGGGTCGAAGTCAATCTGATCGGCGAGCCGCTGGATTTCGGCGTTGATTTCATACAACTTCACAAGCGTCAGCCTCCCTCTTCTCGAATATGGACACTTCGTCCACCGAATCCCCCGGCACGATGACCGTGAGTTTTACAGGGTTGCCCAAGAGGAAGCGGAGCAGACGCTCCCGGACGGTCAGCTGGCGGCAAGCCATGATGCCGCCGTCCCGGCGCTCCTTGGACACCGTGATGTTGAGCGCGTGTTTCATATTCCTTCACCCTTTCTGTGAATTGATGGAGCGAAAAATGCCCCTCAATTCACAGTCAAAGGATTTGATAGCAAAATTAACCACGGGATAAAATTTTTTGAAAAATAATCTCTTTCAGCCGTTCTTGCAGTTTCATGCGCCGCTTTTGAACGGCGGGAGCCGTAATTCCCAAAATTTTGCCAATCTCCGGCTGAGTCATCTCCTCGGTGTAGTACATCCGAAAGAGTTCCTGCTCCTCTGGCTTTAAATAGCTGACGGCTTCGCGAAGGATTTCTTTGCCGTGGTCGCGACGATTTTCTTCGTCCCTCACATATGCCTGCTCGAGCAGACGGGTGTTTTCCTTGTAATCCATGTCCTCTTCGTCCATCAGCTGATTGAAGGACAACACCCAACGGGAGGATTTTTGGAAGTCAAGCCGAATTTCCATGTCCGGGTTTTTAGGGGTCGCACCACAGGCGCAGTTTTTGATGTTGTTATAAACTTCGGCATCGTCGAGGCTGTGCAGGAGTTTGATGTAGATGTCGGTCACGCCCGTCATAGCATCGGGGCGAAGCGTGACGACAAGCTCGCCCTTGGCGTTGTAGTAGCGATAGCTGCCACGGCGGTTCGTAGGGGTCTTGCGGAATTTCTGTTTCATTTCTGTGTCCTTTCCGTCTCATGCGGAGGGCAAAGGACACAGAAAAAGGCCTGCGGCTTCGGATACCACAGACCCTTGCAAATTGGGCGCAAAAGGACGAGGGTATTCCGAAACGGTCAAAATGTCTGTCAATTAACAACATTTGTACCTTTTGAATATCCTTTGCCTTATGCGCACTGAGGCTTTCGATATTATTTTTTGGTTATTGCTATTATGGTTCTATAAGTGGTATAATATACGAGATAGGCATCACTCCTTTTTTGACTCGTGTAACTTTGCAATATTCGGTAAAATTGAGGCATGATGGTGTCTCAACATCTCCTTAAGGAATTCACCTCTCCATCGATATTGTTAGCTTACACTACGGCGACACTATCCACCATAGAAGTCGACGGCTTTTTCATTCACTTTCCTTCACTTTAATTGTTTTTGGAGGTGCCCATAAATTCTGGACTTAACAAAGTACATAAAAGCCATCAACCAGATGGGTTTTTCTCAGGAAGCCATCTCCGAGCATTTTGATGTATCCGTTGGGACTATCAGCAACTGGATTAATGGGAAAAAGGAAAGCAGAGCCTCTGAAAAAGAATTGTTTGACGGTACGAACAACTGCCGAAACAACTGCGAGATGGACGGAGACAGGTTTTTTCTCACCTTCATCAGCCATCTGGACATATCTGACCGCGAAAAAGCCTTTCTTCAGAAATATTATGGTCAAAACGGCTACGATGCCGCTTTTCAACACATCATTCGATTGGCAAAAAGCCGGACGGAATTTGTGCCTACGGTACATATCTATGAACCGAGCAGTCTTATAAGACCGGCCATAGGACTTGGACATGACCACATCCTTGCCGTCCGGGAAGACGGTCATGTTTTGTCTGCCGGCTCCAACGATGACCAGCAATGCGATACCCACGCATGGCGCGACATCGTATCGGTTGCCGGAAGTTGGAAAGGTAGCGTTGGACTTAAGGCCGATGGGACTTGTGTGGCCATTGGGAAAAATATGATAGAAAATGGTGAAATATTTACATGGAAGGATATATCCGGCATAGTCTGCGACACTTTCCATGTGCTTGCCCTTAAATCGGACGGCACAGTATTATCCTTCGGCATGATGCCATCCGGCGCGGGAAAGGTATCCCAATGGGAAGATATCAAGGGAATTGCCGCAGGGCGAAATCACTCTGTGGGTTTGCGTTCCGATGGGACTGTTGTAGCCGTCGGCAAAAATGACAACGGACAATGCGATGTTGAGTCTTGGTCAAATGTCGTGCAAGTTGCCGCCGGTGGGGATCATACGCTTGGGCTTACCGAGGAAGATACCGTCCTTGCCACCGGTGATGTACGCTTTTATGACACTCCAAAATGGAAGGACATAGTAGCTATCGGCGCGGGAGATACGCACGCCGTTGGACTTCGCAAGGACGGGACGGTTCTCAATACGGGTTCAGACATTTCGGGGCTTGCCGATGTGGAACGCTGGCATAATATGATTGCCATCGTCGCAAAATTTGACATGACCGCCGGGATTCGTGCCGACGGAAAGGTATTTGTTACCCATAATCCATATAGGAAGGATTACATTGACACCGATGACTGGAAAGTGTTTAACGGCAAGACCAACGATGACAGCCTTTCAAGATTCAATCTCATGCTGGAAAAATACACGACCAATCTGCGGAGAATTCATGAAACTGCGTTGCAATTGGCTCCCTTTGTTGGGCAATATCGAGATAATTTCCACGATGACACCGCTTCACCGCCAAATGATGTTTTTCAGCAACAGTTCCGCTACTTGTTCTTCCTATCCGAAGATGTATGGAAGATGAACAAAGAATGCCATGATTTGCCCACCATTGCCCGAATGGCGATGCATTATTCCTGCGCCTTTGTTGATTTCAACAATTCGGTGAAAAGGGAAGATGGCAAATGTCGTTTAACAGAACAATCTGTCGAAACATACGAGATGTTGCTGCTCTCAATAAATCAGCTTCAAGAAGAGGGGCGTGCCGTTACGGAAAAGAATGACTGAGATTAAACAAAAAAGGCGCAAGTGGCGATCATTTTATGATCGCCACTTGCGCCTTTGAATATGTGAGCCGCTCAACAATTAACCATCTATTTGTTCTTGCTGCTATTCCATTCCATATGTAGATTTAAATTTGATTTGAATGTCCACCCAACAGACCGAATTATATCTTTCATGTCACGCATAATTTTTAAATTCTTTTGAGCATTACTGTCATCCGAATCAATGGACAAAACATTTTCAAAGTCAGAAATAGCCATATCGTAATCGCCATGTTTTCCATAAATGATACCGCGATTATTGTACGCTCCTTTTTGTTTTGGATCTATATCTATAGCCTTTGTGTAGGCGGCTATCGCCGAATCGTAGTTCCCCATTTGTGCATAACAATCTCCTATATTCCTATAAGCATCTGCGTTTTTTTCATCAAGTGATACAGCTTGGGTGTATTCTGCAAGTGCAGATTTAAAGTCTTCTTCTCTATAATATATAGTGCCGCGATTATTGTGTGCATCTGCAAGTTTTGAATCCAAAGCTATTGCACGGTCAAAATCTTCCGCTGCCCTTGTATTATCCTCTCTATTGGCATACATTACCCCCCGTGCATTATATGCCAAAGCATATTCAGGCTTTAATTGAAGGGCTTTGTTTAAGTACGCAATGGATGCTTCATAATCAGCGTCATTCGGCTCATCAGCAGATAAAATCGAGAACCCCCTGATTAAATACGCTTCCGGGGATTCGATTCCACCGGGGATTTTTTTTGTAAGAAGGTCTATAGCTGCTTCGGTATTTTTTTTGTGAAAGTATATCATTCCCATAAACATACTAGTCTCTTCATCCTTCGGATCTATTTTAAAGGCATGGGTATAGTCTTCAAGAGCCTGATCCATATCACCTTTTCCAAAATAAATAAAAGCACGACGTTTATAACCTTCTGCACAACCGGGATCAAGGGTTACTGCCTGAGTATAATCTTCAAGAGCACGAGTCCAATCCTGTTTCCAAAAATAGGCATCTCCACGCCCCTTAAAAGCATATGCGTACTGAGGATTGATACTTAGTGCCTTATTATAGCTGGAGACAGCTTTGTCGTAATCTTTCTTTTCATTATAAGCATTTCCTTTGCCAACATAGGCATCCACATATGTTGAATCTAATTTGATGGCTTTTTCGTAGCACTCGACGGCCTTATCGTAATTTTTTCTTTCAATAAAGTTCTTTCCCTGTTCACACCATTCTGCTGCTGTTTTAGCGGCGAAAGCCGTGGATGTAGCCGATAAAGACCCCATAAGTAGCGTAAACAGAAATAACATTGCGATCGATTTTCGCGGCAAAGACAATAGCCCATTCATATGATATTCCCTCCTGTTATAAATTTATTTCGCCTCAGAAAACATTTATAGGGCTGAATTAATGCATTCTGTTCTTAATCTTAATTTCGTCACCCAAAAACATACTCACAAAGCCCGCCATATTCTTTATATGCAACGGTATCTTCCAATTCTGAGACGCAATCCAGAATACTCTTATAATACCAACCCTGAAGGCTGTGGTCTTTCTGATGAAATCCCTGCCAAAGATTTGTTCCCTTTTCATCGAAAGCTCGTTTAGTGATTCGCATATTAGAGAGTTTGTCGGCAAGGGTTATCATTTTTGCCTTCACGGGTGCATTCTTTAAATTGTCGAGAAATTGCTTTTTCCGAGTCATCCACGATGCCTCGGCTGAGATTTCTCGCATTTTATCTTCGGTTTCATTAGCCACTAAATCGGCAACGTTTTTTCCAAATTTCGTTTTTATATCGTCATAGGTGTATTTGGTATCTTCCACCACATCATGCAGAACGGCAGCCGCTATTACCTCCGTATCATCTGTTATGGAGGCGACTATATGCGCCGTTTCCAAAGGATGAAATACATATGGCGTTTTTTCACTTTTGCGAGTGCTGCCCGAATGTGCCTTAACCGCAAAGATAATCGCCTCGTCAATTAAATTCTCCATACATCTTCACCTCTGTTAGAATTGCGGTTGGGCAAACTTCCTCGGTGCATGACATCGAAGAAACTTGTGGCGCAGTTATGAATCATGCGGGGGGTACAATATCGTTCAAAGATATTTTAGCCATGAAGCAAATTCGGCATCCCACTCCTCAAGTCCGACATAAATGTATACCCTCGGTATGCGATAACCGCTGCGAATGTAAATAAGATTTATCCCATGTTTATCCTTATATAGCGAAATATTGAAATCGCCATCCCACTCGCGATCATCACTGTCAAAAGTTGGTATGTTATGGTAATGACGCAAAGCCTTTATGCCGCATTTTAGCTTACATATGTTGTATGTGCGCCTTTCACCGAGTTTATCTTCGGAAAGAATATCCTCGACAATTTCTCCTGACATGGAGTCGCGGCAGGTAAAATTTTGACCGTTGACTCGGAAAACAGCGTCGCCAACATCACCTTCGATAGACCGATAGGTAATTTCAAAGGCTGTTTGGAATCTCAATTTTATGTCTTCACCATCAATATTCGGCCATTCAAACACCTTATCAAAGTTTTCTTTGAGGACGCAATCTCCGCTAATCAAACTAACAGCATACGCCCCACTCATCTCTCCGTTATTTTCGGCAATTTTTCGCCAATATATTGCCTTGGCTTCATCTTTAGGAACATCCTCACTACCCGTTTGACACCACTCCGAAAGTTTGAGCATGGTGGCAGAAAATACATCAGCGGTAAAATTTTCTTTGTAGTAGTTGAGTAGCCCGTCTCTGTCCGTCTGAGCCACATCAGCCGCACCGTTATCTACCGCCTTATCAAACCAATATAAAGCAACTATGTCATTCTGTTCGATCCCTCTGCCTGCGTTATATAGGACGGCAAGATAATTTTGAGAGTAGCCATCGCCCCCAAACTCTCCGGCGGCTCTAAAGAGTTTGAATGCCTCGGAGAATTCTTGTTTATTGAAGTGATTTCCGGCAACAGCATATAATGTGCGGCAAACTTCGAGATTGACATCATTCGTATTTGGGTAAACTCGCTTGATGAACTGCGCCATGTCGGTATATATTTGTTCCGGGTTTTTGTCATTGAGGTTTCGATTGACGAAATCCATGGAACACTTCAAACAGATTCTCCCCGACTGCTCATCGCCCAAAAGCTCTGCCTGATGAAAATGATATGCACCCTCCATGAAGTCCTGTTCTACGCCTTTCCCTTGAGCGAACATACTGCCGAGGTTATACTCTGCCGTGGCATTTGGCTCAAGGTTTAGGATGTCTTTGTAAGTTTCAATAGCCAGTTCATAATCTCCTTTATCCATAGCCACCTGCGCTGTAAGCAACATGGTTTCGATGATATCCTTGGAGGTCAACTTCGATTGGGATTCCGTATTGGATGGCGGCTCACTATTGTTTTTCTTGCCGAAAAGTTTACTGAAAAAGCCCATTTTCGTTACGCTCCTATATATATTCCGGATTAAGTTTTGCAAAAAGATATGCTGTATTTACACAGTAATTAGTTTTTCGCCTCCTGTATTTCTTGGCGACAAGATAAATCGTAGGTGAACCTTCATTTAAGCTCATCCCCTTTGTAATTTATGGGATAAATGGCGTAGGATCCTCAATAAAATAATAATCCTACGCCACAAATTTTTCAATAGCCCTCGTATGTTAAACCATTAGCTACGCGAACCGAAAAACTTGTACGTCCTTCACTAAAATAACGATATGCCCAAAATTCTACGGGATATCCACGATAGCTGAAGAACCACTTATCAATATATTGTGCGCTGGTTTTCCGAAAATCTTTCGCCTCATGACCATTGTAACTCAATCCACTTTGTAATAACAGATTGCAGTATTCTTCGGCAAAATTTTCTCGTATGTCCAAGCTACAATCATACGCATAAACCCGATATCCTTTACGAGAATTGACGCGTTCTCCATCGGTAACATAATCTCCGGCCACTCTGCGAAAATCCGGAACATCGGCTGCAGTTGCGTGTGTGAGCGGAATTGACGCTACAATGGCAAGCACAACAAGAATGGATACATAAAGTTTCTTCATAAACATACTTAAAACCCTCCTGTTTTTTATGGGCGAATCGTCATTGTGAAATTTTATTTTCCTTTTTTAATTTTTTTATCTGTTTTATTGTTGATTTATATTGTTTACAAAAAGCTGTACATATTGTATCGTACACAGTCGCCTGCTTATTTTTTGAACCACTTACATTTGTATATGCTCCCTTTCTACTCAACACAATTTCGTTGCTTTTTGCATTGCGCAGATTAAATGTTGCAACTACGCTGGATGCAAATGCATCATATGCAGGATAAGTAACTTTTTCAGAGTTGGCAAAAGGACTGCTGGAACTTATTTTATGTGCTTCGGATCTGTAATATGGTGTAACAACCCTTCTGCTGTTGGGAAAATGGCTCGAACTTACTGTCCATTCTTGATGTGGCCTAGGGCGAGGAGGAGGATTACGACCTTCTTTGCGAGCTTTTCTGGCTTTGCTCTCCCATTCTGTCCTTTCAAAAAAACTTGGTTCTATCGTCTTGTATCCCTCAAAGGATTCATATGCCTCATAGGCTACTCTTTCTGGTACACGATGGTCAAAAACACATTCCCACTTTTCTATGATTACTTCCATCAACAAGTCTGCTTGCTCTTTGTCGACAAGTTTAAGTTTCATTTTTTTCTTGACATTTGTTTCATTTGCAGTATTCATAGTAGCTTTGTCTACATCACCTAAGTCATCGTTTACCAGAGATACATCTATGACTGACACAAATATTTTTTTAGCTTTGGAAAATTCATAGTCAATATCAGCAACTTCATCCGCAAAGGCTATGTTTTTCGCATTCCAACCATCGTCGACATGGCTTGTATCGATGACTATAGGCTTCAATTCATTTGCAGCACAAATTAAACAGTTCATCAATAGCAAGACAAGAGACATGAGCATAATTTGAAAAAATTTCACCATACGACACACTCCTTGTATAATAGTTTTTGCAAGTAAGAGTTCCGCCTTGTTCGCAGTAAAAAACAATAACAGCTTATAATTAGGAACATCTGGTGCTACAATTACAGACAGTGAATTGTAGCTAGAGTTAAGTCTTTTCATTCCTTTCCTTAAATATATGATGTGAGGGTCAAAAGCCCAAAATCGCGAAAACCGCATAAAATGATATGCCGCGAGGCCAGTGTTTATGCGGGTTCAGAAATCACTACCTAGGCGGCTTGGGGCAAAAATCGACTTATGACCCTCGCATCATATATTTTACAAGCTTACTCTTCATCATATGTAAGCTCATTTGGCACCTCTATGAAGTAACGCTTATATTTCTTCCCAGCTTCATTTACTCCATCTTTTAAGCTAAATGTTACACAAAAGCCTCTGCAATCAAAAAGCCATTTATGATAGGTACTTTTTACCCAAAAGTCTATCTCATTCTTTGAAGAACTTCGCGTATAATCTATCAATTTAAGATTCTTCTTTTGTAGCAGATTTATATACGGCTTTACAAATTCCTTATCGTAGTCAAGGGACACATAAACGTAGGTATGCCCGTCACTGGTATCATACACTTTGTCAACCTCAACCATACTACCTGCGATAACTCTAAAACCTGGCACATCAGCTGCATCCGCTGTTACAGTCGGAATAAGGATGATAATCGCTAATATCATAGACAAGATTTTTTTCATGTTAGCCCTCTGTAAAAATTTAAACTTGTAGCAGCAGAATTAAGAATCTGAGTCCCTCAGAAAATTTATCTTTATCACATCCGATACATATTTGCATATTTCTTGCTTATGCGTCACTATAATAATAGTTTTACCATAAGACTGACTTGAAAGCCGCTCAAGAAATAGTTTTTCCGTTTCAGCATCCAGTGCTGATGTCGGCTCGTCCATCAAAATGACTCTGCCCGGACGCAAAAAACTTCTGGCTATGGCGATTCGTTGCGCTTGCCCTTCACTTACACCAACGCCACCTTCCCCTACCAAGGTATCAAGACCGTTAGGAAAATCGTTAATAACAAAATCTGCCGCCGCTAAAAAGAGGGCACTCTTCATTTCTTCATCAGAGGCATCGGTTTTGCCCAACAGCAGATTGTAACGAATTGTGCCGCTAATGAGGCTGTTACCCTGCGGAACATAGACACAATTTCCACGAGTTTTCGATTCTGCAGTGTATATTTTTGTTTCACCACCTTCTTTTACATAGAACCAAATCGAACCTGAACAAGGTTTTAACGTTGCCAGCAGCAATCTAAGTAGTGTGCTTTTCCCTGCTCCCGTTTCTCCTACGACAGCCGTGATGCTACCTGGTGTAAAGTTGTGTTCAAAATTTCTATATACCCAATTTGATTCTTTCGTATATCGGAAATTTACCTGTGAAAACATGATTCCTGTAGGAGCGTCAAAAATAATCATGTTTGAATTATCTTCTTTGGGCAAACTTTCAATTCCCATCAGCCTTTCAACGGAGGCCATGGATTCCACAAGCATTGGATAATTATGATTAAATTGAATGAAAGGAATTTGAATTTGTTCAGCCAACTGCAAAAACACCACCAATTCCGCATAAGTAAAACTGTTATGTTGTATGCCATAAATTCCCCAAGCAAAAATTATAATGTAACTTACATCCAATGCCCCGTCAATGAGGAACATTACCACAGAATTTAGTCGTAACCGCCTTACAATATTTTGATACAAAATATCTTGCAGTGATTTTAATTTATCCCAAATGAAAGAGATTTTCTCCAATGTGATAATTAATTCTCGATGCTGAAGATGTTCCTGCATAAATTGATGGGTTCTGCTATCGCAGATTCTGATTTCCCTTGATATAGGCAACAACTTTTTTGAGTAAGAGCGTCCAAATATAACATTAGTGGATACAATCAAAATTATAACAAATGTTAAAGATGGCTCGATGAACGAGAGATAAATGCAAGTAGCCGCAAGTTGCACTAAGGAGTATAAAAGTTCCGGGATAGTGCCGATTACGCAATTTGAAACGCTGAAAGCATCCATTGTGATTCGGCTTAAGTATTCCCCTGAATGTACGTTTACGTTATAAGAAATTCTGCTGGAAAACAGTTCCTTGAAAAACTTCAACGAAAGTTCATTATTCATCAAAAAGGTCTGTTTTTCACGCAAATATGATTTAAATTCAGTACAAAATATATTGCAACCCTTTATTACAGCCAACGAAACGACTAAAAGGAATAAAGAAAAATCCTCTCCTTTTTCCACGGCTACCATAAAATTTCTAGTAACTTCCACGAAAAGCAACGAAAGAGTCACTACCAACACGCTCAACGCAAAGGAAATCAATATAGTCTTTTTAAACGAACCAGCATGATTGTACAGCCAAAAAAAATGATTCCTACTCATACTCTTCTGATATGTCATTTATAAGACCTATCTCCTTCGCTTTTTTTGATGTTAACAAACAACCCCTTCGCATGAGCCGTTTCCAGTATGATTTATTCTTTTTGCTGACAGAACTTAAAATAGTCGATATTTTATCCGTATTGACTTGCATTTCATGAGCTTCCCGCAACAAGTCTTCTGCCGTAAAATCTCCATTTAATTTTTTTGTGACCGAATGCACATAAAATGTAGAACATGGTTGGCAGATTCGCTCATCGCCGGCGGCAAATATGACAACAGCAGCAGAATTAACGCAAGATATATTAACTGTTCTGACCTTACAATCCAGTAGTTTAAGAAAGTTGAAAAGTTCCACGGAAATATCCACATCTCCTCCTGGGGAGGAGATGTAAACGGTCAATAAATCACCATCTGGAAACTTTTTATTTAGAAGTTTTATACTCTCTATAAATTCACGTACATTTTCTTCGTCAACACTACCCGTAAAGGTGATTTTCATATCTGTTTTGATCATATTTACCATCCATTTAAGAAAAGACGGCGCAGTTTCAATTGAGAACACTACGCCGTCTTACTGTTAGCCAAACGCCAACTATGTTTTCATCGAAAATCCAGTAATTACTTGGCACCGGAGTGCTTGCAGGATCCAGCACAGTCGTGATAGCAGCTACCTACACAACCGCCGGTGCAACCGCTTTTGCACGAATTGCTGTTAAAGGACTTATGTTCGGCAATCGCACCGTTCTCCTTGGCAAATTCAGCCAATTTGAACTCCAAAGTCTTGAGTGCATCCATATTCATCTTCATGTGAATACCTCCTTAAAAATGTTTAAAAATTTTTATAGAAACTTGTCGGTATGATACCACAATGAAGCTACTACCGTGCCGACAAGACATCTATCATCAGGCTAAGCAATATATGGACTCTTCGTATTCACCAAATCCATGTCTTGCAATGCTTTATAAGCGTTAATAGCCGCTTGGCCGTATTGAGCATCTTTCATATCAATCTCGCCTATCATAGCAATTCGTTCCACCTGAAATTCGCAAGCCGTCAGAGCATTCGCCAAAAACATTGGACAACGGCGTTTATCCCTTAAGGCAATATGTCCCCGATGTTTATAATTAAACCCGGGGCAAGTCGGGCAGAAGGTACGCAAAACGCAAGCCTTGCAATAACTATCAGCCGTAGATTCGCGTGAATCCCACTCTACAGAATCAGAAAGAACAGCTTTATCTTTTCCCAATACCAAGGATGTAAACATATGGCATCCATATTTTTGACCGTCTACATCATATGTTGCCATATATTTGCCAGTACCACACCATTTTTCTTGAACTCTCGTTTCTGCGGGTAAATCGAAAACATCTATAAAACGACTTAACAAGTTGATAGGCATAAGAGCAGTATTTTTTAAATATGCATCTTTCAAAGTACACAATTGCTTGCGATATAGCACCGCATCATCTATTGTCCAATCTATCCCTTCTGCTAAAGAAGCCTCCACTTTATAGCCTTTTTTCTGTATATCTAAAATACCATCTGCCAACACTGGGAGCGTTTCTTTTGATACCGTCATGTGAAATGGCTGATCTGGCCATAATTCTCGAAAAAAATCCAAATCTAAGCGATACTTATCGGTTCCTCGATTGGTGGATTGCATCCCGTTGTCTCCATCGTAGCTTATACCAAGATGAAGCGTTTTTTTATGATTCCTGAGCCAGAACTTTATTTCATCGGTAAGTAACGTCCCATTGGTAGTTATGAAACAAATCCAAGGAACATCTATCGCACCCAGTTCCAACCATTCCACGACGTCCTTTATCAATGGGTAATTCATGAACGGCTCACCGCCCATGAAATCAATCTCCATCTCATCAAAATCTTTGCTCTCGGACACAAACTTGGCTTCTCTCAGAATTATTTCTTTCGCCAACTCGATATCCATACAGCCATCATCCTTATGAGATTCATAGCAATAGCTACAATTAAGGTTGCACGCATGAGTAATCATAAGCATACAAGTACGCCTTCGTGCTGAACCTTCAAAGCCCCAATCCATCTACCCTCACCGCCTCTATTGCGGGTACATTCCACCCACCAAATCCACAACCACATGACTTCCAGAAATACCGACATGCATATGGAATTTATCGCCCAGCTTTTTTATAAACTTAGCCTGACCTCCCGTGTACAAAAAGAACCAGTCGCTACCGTTTCGTCCCAACAGCTGAAGATCGTGTCGTGAAGAACATTTGCGGATATACTTATCGATGTACTCATCCTCACGACCGTCAACTACTTCATAGTTCCACCGTGTATAATTAACACCGTTATACGACAAGTGGTCTGTTCCCTTATAGTCAATGCGACGTTCAATTTTATTGCTGGTTATGTCTCGAAAATTCGGGACTAGTATGTATGCCGCTTCTGCTGTCAAAACAGGCATGATAAATGCCAATGCCAGCAAAACAAGCAGACTCTTCTTCAGCAATCTTATCGCCCCCTTGGCATAGCATCAGCATAATGCCAATTTTCGTAGAGTAACCTACTCTACGAAGACTGCCTTTGAAGCCTTGTAGAACGGGAGTCGAAAAATTTTTGACGGCTTATTCTGACGGCTTATTCGCCAAAAAAAAATCCCTACCAGTCCTTAATATTGGACAGATAGGGATTTGAGGGGAATCTTACCTGACGGCTTATCTGACGGCTAATGGCTACATTGGTGGCAGTTTCGCCATGTTTTCCTGCTTCATTGCCATAGTGGAATGAACATATCGATCCAGCGTTATGTTGATATTAGCGTGTCCAAGTATTTCGCTAAGGCATTTTACATCAAAACCGGCTTCAATGCAGACCGTAGCAAAGGTATGCCTGAGCGCATGAAAATTTGCATCCTCGATGCCGCATTCGTCCAATACGGCTTTAAATCGATTTTGCATAGTTCGTGGCTCAATAAATCTCTCGTTATCCCCGGTTAAAAAAAATGTTCCGGGCTTATAGACATTGGCAAGCCCAGGACACATATCCTGTGGTAGAGGAATGGTACGCACCGAGGAATCGCTCTTGGGCGAACTTATTATTACTTTCGTCTTGGCTGTTCCCTCGCCCTCCTCGTTGCGGACACGCTGTAACGTAGCATGGATATGCAGTTCTTGACTATCAATGGAGAAGTCATCCCATTTAAGGGCGCAAAGCTCACCAATTCGAATCCCGGTTCGCAGACACAATTGTATGCCAATATTGCATAAATTCTGATTAGATGAAAGATATGCTTGGAGTTTTTTCCGCTCTGCCCGATTAAAAACTCGCATTTCCTCTCGTTTTTGACGTATAAACGCACAATCGGAGGTAAAGCCCACCATATACCCATGATTTAACGCATATTTACGAAGGTGCTTTAAGACACGCAGTATCTCCGACACAGTTTTGGGCGAAAGGCCTTGTCCTTTTACTCCTCCACTTGTAAGTAAAACGTTGCAAAAATTGGAAATGTTCTGATTCACCAAGGAATCAATGTGCCTATCGCCGAACTCCGGAAGAATATAACACCGCAGATAATCCTCATACCTTGCGGTTGTTGCCGGCTTGACAAATATCGTGGAATCCTTGAGCCAATCGGCACTAATGGCCTTGATTGTACCACGCTGTGCAATTATCGATGTCTTATTAACCGTATTCTCATATTTGGCAACTATCAATTTCGCCTTGCACTCGCGGTATGTACTACCAAACACAGAACCTCGTTTTATATTTCCGTTAATTCTCTCCTTGACATAGCGTCCTTCCCAGCGCCCATCTTTTCGCTTGTAGATATTATCGCCCCTACGAGCCATTCCATCACATCCTTAAAAAAAAATATGTTCACGGAGATTGGTGGCTTATCCGCATACAATGCGGCATCACCATATGCAATATTCGACGCCATTTGTAACAGCTTACTTAATGAAGGAAAAATTTCTTGAAAAAATTTCAATCCCCCTATTGACAGAATGGGAATTATGTGGTAAACTTTTTCCGTATTAGATACACATTCGTGGAGGACGTAACATGTTGGAGCTTTCGTAGAGTAGGTTACTCTACGAAGACTTGTTGGGTTGGTGGCTCGGATTTGATGCCGAGTTTTTTTATTCTGATAGATTAGTGTTATTTCACTAATACCAAAGCGTGAATGAATCCTTGTTAAACACCATAATAGTGATTTATCACTTACTATAGCATAAAATTATTCATTAGTGAAGTATCACTTGCAAATTTATTTTTCTCGGTGTATAATCATAATCACAGTAACGGGAGGAAACGGATGATGGACACACAGGATGCGGTTGCAAGCCGCATACGGCAGCTTTGCCGGGAGCAAGGCATCACGCCCAACAAACTGAGCAAGATCTCTGGCGTACCGCAAGCCACCATCAAAAGCATCCTACTCGGCGAGAGCAAAAACCCCGGCACGGTGGTCATCAAGAGACTGTGTGACGGCTTTGGCATAACGCTGGACGAGTTCTTCGGCACGGAGGAGTTTGATGCTCTGGCAGATCCCCAAACCTCGGGCAAACAAAAATAGGCCAGACACCGTTATGGTATCTAGCCGTGCGTTTGCCCTTATCGGGCTCGATATATGTTACCCATTCCTCGTGTTCCTCTGTTCACTCAATTCGGCGCAAGCACTCGCCCCTCATCCACTATCAGTCCATCCTCATGCACTTCACAGCCGATAAACCATATCCTCACCCCGGCTGCCACAGTTTCTTGCCAAGCTGTTCCGAAAGCAGGGTGCGTCTCCACATTGGGGCACACCTCTTTTACTTTCGGCATCTGAATCACAAAGGCCATGCCGCACCAGTAGCCCTGCTGTCTTGCGCGGATAAGTTCATGGATATGCTTCACGCCACGCTCCGTGGGAGCATCTGGGAAGTAGCCAATGCCGTTGCGCTCCAGGGTGCAGCCCTTGACTTCGAGAAGGCACTTCTGCGCTCCCCGCTCCATATAGAAGTCAATGCGGGAGCTGCCGTAGGCGTATTCCGGCTGAATAACGTCATAGCCCTGCCCCGCCAGCCATTCTGCCATGACCCTGTTGGGTGCTTGACTGTCGATGTTAACCAGTCCCAGCCCCGCCTTTTCCACGGCGATGAGGTCATAGCGTGTCTTGCGGGCCTGGTTATCGGCTTCCGACAGGATAACCTTGGCATTGGGTAGCAACAGTTCCTTGCATCTGCCTGTGTTCTTCACATGGACGGTTTCTCGTCGGCCGTTTATATCGACATCGGCGATGAAGCGATTGGGGCGGCTGACAAACCATGCCTCTACGGTCTTGCGGTATTTCATTTCCCAACCCTCTGGCTCTCGCTTTTGACTTCCATTGCCTGCCTTGCCCCCTCCGTGCTAAAATTGCACATATTCACAAAAATCTTGATTGGAGGGAACTCCCTATACTCCATATCGGATGCCATCTATCATCGGCAAAGGGCTTTCTTGCCATGGGCAACGAGGCTGCGGCAATGAAAGCCGACACCTTTGCCTTCTTTACCCGTAATCCCCGTGGCGGCAAGGCCAAAGACATCGACCCCGCTGATGTGGATGCTTTCCTTGCCTTCCGGCGGGAACATCATTTTGTCCGGCTGGTGGCGCACGCTCCCTATACCATGAATCTATGCGCCGCCAAAGAGAATATACGCACCTTCGCCTTGGAAATGCTCACCGATGATCTTCGCCGCATGGAGGTCATTCCCGGCAACTATTACAACTTCCATCCCGGTAGCGATGTAGGGCAGGGTGTCGAGAAAGGCATCGAACTCATCGCCAAACATCTGAACCAAGCCATGTTCCCAGAGCAGACCACTACCGTTCTTTTGGAAACCATGGCGGGAAAAGGCTCGGAGGTGGGGCGTAGCTTCGAGGAATTGCGCGCCATCATGACACCCAATGACAACGAGGGATATGCCAAGGAGATTATCCTCCTGCGGAGCCGCTTCCGAAAATAGCCGACGGACATTCCCTGCTCGATATGCGAAGGGTATAAGGCAAGACAGCGTTGCACTCTTACAGCTTGCGCCTGAGCGCATCCTTAATTTGGATCATCGCCTGCAAAAGGTACTCCTTCTCCTGCTCCGAGCAGTCCTGCAGCATGGACAGGAATTTATCCTTGCAGGGGGCATAAGGTATATTCGTGTTGTCGGACAAGAGTCTGTCCATCGTCACATGGAGGGCGTTGGCTATCAGCACCAGAGAATTCAAGCTGGGCTTGGTATTCCCTCCCTCTATGTGGCAGATATGGGACGTTGACAGTCCCACCATCTCACCCAGTGCCTCTTGGGAAAGGCTCATTTCTTTCCGCGCCTCCCGTATTCTTCTGCCTATGGCATCATAGTCAAGTTCCATGACCACATTCCCCTATAAGCTTTGTATGCACATAATTCTTGTGCCAACCCTATCGTAATCGTTTTCGGTTCACCATGAATAGAATACGGATTGCCCGCACGGAAAACATACTCGATACAATGCCTCACTTGCACACGTTCACCCATCCCACAGCCCCGGAATACTTCTCCAATTCCTCCGGGGTAAGCTCAATGGCACTATTCCCGCTCCCGCAGGCCGGGAACACCGTGTCAAACCGTTTCAGAGATACATCGAGGTAGACTTTCACTCCATCGTTGACGGCAAAGGGACAAACGCCGCCGACAGCGTGACCGATGGCGCTTTCCACCATATCCGCCGACAGCATCTTTGGCTTGCCGTGAAACTCAGCCTTGAATTTTGCTCCGGCAATCCGCATATCCCCCGCTGTCACCACGAGGATTGGCTCTCCCGCCAAATCGAAGGACAGCGTTTTGGCGATACGGGCAGGATCACAGCCTACCGCATGGGCAGCAAGCTCCACCGTGGCACTGGATTCGGCAAATTCCAAGATGCGCTCTTCCATGCCGTAAGAGTGAAAGAACGACCGTACTTTCTCTATGGACATAATGTCAAACTCCTCCCGTATCTTTCTCGCAAGCACCGCAATGACTGCAGCCGTTGCAAATCAGGCGACTGCCGCATTTGTCACAATTTCTTCCATCGTATTGGGGTTGGTATAGATACTCCGAAGGTATCGGCAGCCCCAAGGGAGTGCATAGGCGAAATTCTATGGGCTTGCCCCTGAAGTTCATGCCGGACTTATGCGCCATCTCGCTCTGCAACCGCTTATCCGGGAGTCGATAGGTCTTGCCGTCCTTGATGAATACCGTCCCCGTTTCGATAAAGGCGAAGGTCACATTGTGGCGCACACATTCTGCCCGGAGGCTCTTTACCCACTCGAAGTCCAAGGGGCGAGCACCGTCATAGTTCTCGCCGCCGCAAATGACCTGCTCAATCTGTCCGTCTGCCAGATACGGCTCGATACTGACTCTCCCGATGAAGGGAGCACACATGATGCCCTTGTGCTTAAAGGGCAAATTTAGCAGGATGGGGATGCGCTCGTCTGCCCGTCGCTGATTCTCGCAGGTCACATTGAAGAAGATGTTCTCCCAGCCATCCCCGAAGTCCAGCGGCAAAGTCTCACGCACCCGTTCCGGGCGTTTCGTGAGCAGGAAAAATTTCACATCCGGTCGAGCATACATGATGTTCCATGCCTCTGCTCGCCATGCATCGGCTTCCGGGAGAAAGAAATCGGAGGTCATGCAGACTCGGATGAGTTCGCCGCTCTTTACCCGGTATTCTCCGCTCTTGGTGCGCTGCAAGGGATAGTCAAAGTTATTGGTGCGGTAGATTTTCGCACCGTCCACCCCACGCCACCGATCAAGGGTGTACATATAGCAGTTGGCGCAGCCCTCGCTGATACGGACGCAGCCATGCCACGGATTCCATATATCATGCATCGTTCTGCCTCCCGGCAAGAGGCATACGCCTCCCTACAATCTCCTGCAATAAGTTCGCCATAACAGCAGGCAATTCCTCTTTTTGTGGTGGGCAGCAGGATATTCATGGCAATGTGTCGAATGGAAATTCGTGGAGGATGTTTCGCACTTCTTGAGAGAGCGACGCAGACATGGTAAAATATAAGAAACAATGGGAGATGTGATGCGCATGGGCGCGATTGATACGGAGGCCAAGGCATACCTGTCCTCGCCGGACAAAGTAGCGGATGCCTTCAACTACTGGGTGTACGGCGGCAGAGATGTCATCAAAGCCGAAGCTCTGGAGCCGATGGACACGACGGCAATTGCTCTGCCCTACGGCAACGATGCCAAGAAGCCAATCCAGAAGATACGAGATGTGCTGAAACTCTACACAGCGATGAAGGATGAGCAGGCATATTACCTCATGCTTGGCATCGAGATACAGGCAGAGACTCACTACGCCCTTCCCGTGAGGAATATGCTGTACGATGCCATGAGTTATGCCCAGCAGGTGTCGGATATTGCGGCAGAACACCGTAAGAACAAGGACAAGATGACCGGCGGAGAGTTTCTGTCCGGCTTGAAAAAAGAAGATAAGTTGATGCCTGTCATCACCTTGGTCATCAGCCTCAGCACGGAAGAACGGGATGGGCCTCTCACTCTCCACGAGATGCTGACAGTGGAAAACAAGGAACTTCTGGCATTCGTGCCGGACTATCGGCTGAACCTTCTCTCTCCCGATAAAATCGAGGACTTCGGCAAGTTCCGCACGGAGCTTGGAGTGCTTTTCGAATGCATCAAGCACAAGCAGGATGACAACATGGGTTGGATGGAAGGGAAAGAATATTTCAGGCATGTGAATCGGAACACGGCGAGCCTTATCAAGACGGTGACGGGATTTAATATTTCTCTGGATGAGGAAGGAGATGTGGTGGACATGATGAACGCTTGGGAAAACGGTATAAATCAAGCTAGAAACGATGGT